>JALOTF010000091.1 GCA_025458025.1 Beijerinckiaceae bacterium
TTTCACCCGCCGCTGGGGGGTGCTGGGCGTGTTCATCGGGCATTTCGCGGGGCCGCTGCGGGTGATCATCCCCATTGTGGCCGGCCTCTCGCGCATGCCCCCGGCGGCGTTCATGGCGGCGAATGTGGTGGGTGCCATCGGCTGGATCTGCGTGTTCTTCGCGCCGAGCCACCTGCTGGTTTCGTCGGAATGGTTCCGCATGCATTTCGCCGAGAGCTTCAGCATGCTCCACGGCATTCTGCCGTTTCCCAAATAAAAACCCCGCCGTTTGAGCGGCGGGGCTTTGGTACTCGCTCCAGACGCGCTGGCGCTGGATGTAGCATTCCGCCGGCTCATCCACGTAGACCGGACCACCATAGGCATAGGGCTGCGCATAGGCGCGCGGCGCAAGCAGCGCCCCGCCGAGCAGCGCGCCGGCAGCGATGCCTGCGGCAACCCCCGCCCCGCGATGGTGGTAGTAATGGCCACCATGATGGCGACCGCGCCACTGCGCTTCCGCCGTCGAGAAGGGAACCGTCGAGCCGGTGACCGCCAGAGCAGCCGCGAGCAGGGCGGATGACGTCTTGATGGACCAGAACATCGCCATAGCCTTTCCGAATAGAGCGCCCGATCCGGGCAGCGATACCCGAACATTAACGAACTCTTTCTGAGTGGCAAATGAACGCTTCGTGACGATTGTTGGTCGCAGCGTTTCACAACGCCTTGGCAAAGAAGAACTCGGTCGAGTTCGAGATATCGCCGAGGGGGCGCGAACCGCCGCGCGCATAGCCCAGCCGTTCATAGAGCCGATGCGCTGTCTCGAACCGCGTATCCGACCACAATTCCATGCGTCGTGCGCCGGCGTCCCGCGCCATCGTCTCGACATGCGCCACGAGCCGCGCGGCAAGACCCCTGCCCCGCTGATCGGCGCGCACATAGAGCCGGTGAAGCTCCGCCACCGGCGTGCCATCGGCGTCAAGTTTCGGAAAATCCAGCGCGATGCAGGCGCAAACGCGCCCCCGCTCATCCTCGACCACGAGGAACTCCCCGCCGAGCAGGCGGTCATCGCTCCCGCGCCGCTCCTTCCAGTGGCCGGGCTTCACGAGATCGAACAGATCATCATGCGGATCGGTGTAGCAGCCGGGATATTCCGCAAAGCAGAGCGTAAGCAGGCCGAACAGGTCCTGCGCATCAGCGTCAACGGCGGCGCGAAGATTGGGGATCACTCAATCCCCAGCTTCTGCTTCAGCAGGTCGTTCACGGCGCCCGGATTGGCCTTGCCGCCCGAGGCCTTCATGACCTGCCCCACGAACCAGCCGAGCAGCGTGGGCTTCTCTTTTGCCTGCTGAACCTTGTCCGGGTTGGCGGCGATGATCTCGTCCACGACCTTCTCGATCGCGCCGGTATCGGTCACCTGCTTCAGACCGCGCTTCTCGACGATCTCCGCCGGGTCTCCGCCTTCGGTGAAGACGATCTCGAACAGGTCCTTCGCAATCTTGCCGGAGATGGTGCCCGCCGCGATGAGATCGATGATGCCGCCGAGCTGGTTGGCCGAAACCGGAGTCGTTTCAATCGACTTCCCGTCCTTGTTCAACCGCCCGAACAACTCGTTGATCACCCAGTTCGCGGCAATCTTGCCATCGCGGCCCTTGGCCACGGCCTCGAAGTAATCCGCGCTCTCACGCTCGGCCACGAGCACCGAAGCGTCATAGGCAGAAAGGCCGTACTGGCTGATGAAGCGCGCCTTCTTGGCATCCGGGAGTTCCGGCAGATGCTGAGCAAGCTCCTCCACGAAGCCTTCCGGCAGCACCAGCGGCAGCAGGTCGGGATCGGGGAAGTAGCGGTAATCATGCGCCTCTTCCTTCGAGCGCATGGAGCGCGTTTCGCGCTTGCCCGGATCGTAGAGACGCGTCTCCTGGTCGATCTTGCCGCCATCCTCGAGAATGCCGATCTGACGGCGCGCTTCCACCTCGATCGCCTGCCCGATGAAGCGAATGGAATTGACGTTCTTGATCTCGCAGCGCGTGCCGAAAGGCTGGCCGGGCTGACGCACCGAGACGTTCACATCCGCGCGCAGGTTGCCCTTCTCCATGTCGCCATCGCAGGTGCCGAGATAGCGCAGGATGGTGCGCAGCTTCGTGACATAGGCCTGCGCCTCTTCCGCCGAGCGCAGATCCGGCTTCGAGACGATCTCCATCAGCGCGACGCCCGCGCGGTTGAGATCCACGAAAGAATTCAGCGGGTCCTGATCGTGGATCGACTTTCCCGCATCCTGTTCGAGATGCAGGCGCTCGATGCGCACCATGATGGGCTCGGCCTCGCCGGGCACATCCACGATCACCTCGCCCTCGCCCACGATGGGGTGCGCGAACTGGCTGATCTGGTAGCCCTGCGGCAGATCGGGGTAGAAATAGTTTTTCCGGTCGAAGCGCGACATCGTGTTGATCTCGGCCTTCAGGCCAAGGCCGGTGCGCACGGCCTGCGCCACGCATTCCTTGTTGATCACGGGCAGCATGCCGGGCATCGCTGCATCCACGAGGCTCACATTCGCGTTCGGCTCGGAGCCGAAGGTGGTGGAGGCGCCGGAAAACAGCTTCGCGTTGGAATTCACCTGCGCGTGGATTTCCATGCCGATGATGATTTCCCAATCGGCTTTCGCGCCCTTGATATGCTGTTTCGGGTGGGCGGAACGGATATCGAGCGACATGAAACCGGCCTCGTTTCGAGAGCTTGGAAGTGCTTGCCTTTTCGCCGCGCGCCACGCGGGCGTCAACCCCGCTTGATGCGCTCTTCGAGCCGCTTTCGCAGCCACCCGCAGGCCGCGCCCGTGGCCGCGAAGGCCAGCGCGCCGAGGCTCGCCTGCCCCCAGCCGATCGCGATGCTCTCATCGAATTGCGCGCGGATCGCCAGCAGCAGGAAGAGCACAGCGATGGTGAAGGAGAGCACGCGCAGAATTGTTAGCGCGGCATGCATCAGCGTGGTGGAGATGGGTAGGTTCATGATCTTTTCCCCAGCCACCCTTCCAGCCGCTTCACCGCCGTCACGATATCCTGTTCGCTCCCCGCATAGCTGAAGCGCACGAAGCGATTGCCGCCCACGGGATCGAAATCGAGGCCGGGGGTGATGGCGAGGCCGGCCTCCCGCAGCGCACGACGCGCGAAATCCATGGAATCGTTGGAATACTGCGCGATATCGCAATAGGCGTAGAACGCGCCGTCCATCGGCAGGGGCGGCAGGCCGAGGCGCGGCAGGGCTTCCATCAGGATCGCGCGGTTCTTCGCATAGCCCGCCTTGATGATCTCCAGCTCCTCCGTGGCCTCGAAAGCGGCCACTGCCGCGATCTGGCTGAGATAGGGCACGGAAATCGAGAGATTCTGCTGCAAACACTCGATGGGCCTGATGAGCCTTTCCGGCACCACCAGCCAGCCCACGCGCCAGCCGGTCATGCAATAATATTTCGAGAACGAGTTCACGATCACCGCATCATCGGAATAGGCCAGCGCGGTGGCTTCCTCCCCCTGATAGGTGAGGCCGTGATAGATCTCATCCGACACGAGCCAGATGCCGAGTTCGGCGCAGGTTTCCGCGATGGCCCGCACCTCGGAAGCCGGCGTGAGCACGCCGGTGGGGTTCGCGGGGCTCATGAGAAGCACGGCATCGAGCGGCTTTTCGGCATGAACAGCGCGGATCGCCGCCGCCGAGAGCGCATAGCGGCTCTGCGGGCCTGTCTCGATCGGCACCGATTCGATGCCGAGGGCATCGAGAATGTTGCGATAGGCGGGGTAGCCCGGGTTGGGAATGCCGATCCGCCCGCCATGATCGAGCATCGCGAGGAAGCCCAGCACAAACCCGCCAGAGGAGCCGGTCGTCACGATCACGCGAGCGGGATCGACCGTCATGCCATATTTTGTGGCGTAGTTCTTCGCGATGGCCTCGCGCAGAGCCGGAATCCCAAGCGCCTCGGTATAGCTCACACGACCACCGGAAAGCGCGGCGATAGCGCCCTCGCGCACCGCGCGCGGCGGGGCAGCACCGGGCTCGCCCACTTCGAGATGCACGATTTCCGCGCCGGCGCGCGCCAGCGTTTTCGCCTCGCGCATTACATCCATCGCGATGAACGAGGCGATGTTCGAACGTTGGGACGCGACAGGCTGAGACATGGAAATTCCTCGAAAAAGGCTGCCTTCCCTTGGTCGGCGCTCACGCAATTGTCAAATAGCCGGGCCTGCCCCGAATTGACCGCATTGGCATGCTGACCTACTCCAATCTCGAGAGTTTCCACGCTTCAGCCGAGCCGCAATGCGCCGTTTTGCTCCCTCCTCCCTGCTGCGATCCCTCGCAAGGCCGCTGGTGGCGGCGCTCGCTGCGGCGGCTATGCTGGTACAGACGGTGGCGCCGTCCTTCGCGCAGCAGAACCGACCCCGGATGAGCTTCATCCGTGATGCGGAAATCGAGCAGCTGATGCGCGAATATCTCGATCCGCTGCTGGGCGCTGCGGGCCTGCGAAAGGGCTTCATCCGCGTGGTGCTGGTGGCCGATCGCTCCTTCAACGCATTCGTGGCCGATGGGCGGCGCGTGTTCGTGAATATCGGCGCGATCATGGAATCAACGACGCCGAACCAGATCATCGGCGTGCTTGCGCATGAAGCGGGCCATATTGCCGGCGGGCATCTCGCGCGTTTGCGGCAGGAACTCGGCAATGCACAGGCCATTGCCATCATCGGCACCATTCTGGGCGGCGCGGCAGTCATTGGCGGCGCGCGCAGCAGCGGCGGGCAGGTCGGTTCGGATGGCGTGGGTGCGATGGGCGCGCTGATGGGTGGCTCGGAACTCGCGCGGCGCTATCTGCTCGCCTACCAGCGCACGGAGGAGGCCGCGGCGGATCGCGCGGCACTGAAATTCCTCGCGGCCACGGGGCAATCCGCCAAAGGCATGCTCGAAACCTTCGAGCGCATGGCCAACGAGCAGCTTTTCGCCGCGACGCGCATGGATCGCTACCTGCAAAGCCACCCGATGGCGACGGATCGCGTGGCCTCGTTGCGCGAAACTGCGCCGCAGAGCCCGTATTTCAACGCGAAAGACCCGCCCGCTCGGCAGGCGCGGCATGATCTCGTGCGCGCGAAGCTCTATGCCTTCACCGGCACCGCGAGCGAGATCAACCGGCGCTACCCCGCCTATGATACCTCGTTGCCCGCGCGTTACGCCCGCGCGATCATCGAATACCGCATGGGCCGTCCGGATACCGCCATCCGGCTGATCGACGCGCTGATCCAGTCGCAGCCCGGCAACCCGTATTTCTGGGAACTCAAGGGCCAGGCCCTGCTGGAAGGCGGGCGCCCCAACGAGGCCATCGCGCCCCTGCGCAGGGCCGTGGCCTTGGCACCCGGGCAGGCGCTCATCCGCACCATGCTCGGCCATGCGCTGGTCGCGACCGATAATCCGCGCTTCATGGATGAGGCGATCCGCGAACTTTCCAACGCCACGGGCCGCGATCCCGACAATTACGAAGGCTTCCGCTACCTCTCGCAGGCCTATGGCCGGAAGGGCGACGAGGGCAATGCCTCGCTGGCTGCGGCGCGCTCGGCGCTCATCGCCGGCCAGAACGAGGAAGCCCGTCGCCTCGCCCGCCGCGCCATGGGCCTGCTGCCGCCGGGCACGCCGGGCCATCGCCTCGCGACCGATATTTTCGAACAGAAACCCGAACGCAACTCCTGACGGTTAGTCTCCGTCCTTTCCGCCTCCCGACCCCAAAGGACCCGCGCCCCATGGCCTCCTCATCCCTCCGCCTCGCGGCCGCGAGCCTCGCGCTCGGCCTCCTCGCCGCTCCGGCCTTCGCCCAGCAGGCGGCCCCGGCGAAAGCCTTCACCCGCGCGGAAATCGAGGCGATCATCCGCGAATACATCGTGAAGAACCCGGAGATCCTGCAGGAAGCGGCGGTGGAGCTGGAGCGCCGGCAGGCCGAGGCGCAGGCCGCTTCCATCCGGCAGGTGACCGCCGACCCGAAGAGCCCGCTCTACAATTCGCCGCATCACATGGTGGTCGGCAATCCGAATGGCGATGTGACGCTGGTCGAGTTCTTCGATTACAATTGCGGCTTCTGCAAGCGTGGCCTCAACGATATCAAGCAGTTGGTGGAAACTGACAAGAATCTGCGCGTCGTGCTGAAGGATCTGCCGATTCTCTCGGAAGGTTCGAAGGAGGCCGCGGCCATCGCCTTCGCCCTCAAGAAGCAGGTCTCTGCCGAGGCCTACTGGAAGTTCCACCTCGCGCTGATGGGCCAGCAGGGCCGGATCGGCAAGGCCGAGGCTCTGGGCGTCGCGAAGGATATCGGTGCGGATATGAAGCGCCTTGAGGCGGATCTCGCCAAGCCCGGCTTCGAGGAGGCCGTGGGCGAGACGAAGCAGATCGCCGAAGCCCTGGGAATCAACGGCACGCCGTCTTATGTCGTGGCGGAGGATATCGTGGTCGGCGCGCGCGGTTACGAGGCGCTCGCGACCCGGATCGCCAATTTCCGCAAGTGCAAGAAGGCCGAATGCTGAGCCGCTGAACCGGTCCGCTTGGGCATTGTGACAGCCTTTTCGGGGGATTGAGCCCCTACATCGCAACGCCGGCTTTGCAATTCGCGGCAGAAGCGACTAGACACCCCGCCACGGATCGCGGGCTCGAGAGGAATCCGGCCTGCCATCCAACGCGGAGTGTGACGTCGCGCCATGCGCCAGATTCTCGTTCTCAACGGGCCGAACCTCAACCTGCTCGGCCGCCGCGAGCCTGCCATTTATGGTGCCGCGACTCTCGCTGATGTCGAGGCTGAAATGACCGCGCTCGGCGAAAAGCACGGCGTTGCTGTCACTTGCCGGCAGTCGAATCACGAAGGTGAACTTGTCACGCTCGTGCAGGAGGCCGGTTTTGCGGGCGTCGATGTCATCCTCAATGCCGGGGCCTACACGCATACCTCTGTCGCGCTGCGCGATGCCATCAAGGGCTCGGGCGCGCGGGTGATCGAGGTGCATATCTCGAATGTGCATGCGCGGGAGGAATTCCGCCATCATTCCTACATTTCGCCGGTCGTGGCGGGCATCATCGTGGGCTTCGGCATTGCGGGTTACCGCCTTGCCTTCCAGGCCCTGCTCGAGATGAAGCCCAACGCCTGATCCGGCTGTTCCAGGTGTTCCGTTCATGAAGGTCAAACTGCCCATGTCCAAAGACATGTCGAACAAGAACCAACCGATCGATCCCGATTTCGTCCGCGAGATCGCGGCGCTGATTTCGGAGACCGATCTCACCGAGATCGAGGTGGAAAAGGGCGATCTGCGCATCCGCGTCGCTCGGCAGATCACCGTTCAGGCCGCGCCGATGCAGCAATTCGTGCAGGCCCCTGCCGCCGCTGCCCCCACAACCGTTGCTGCGGCGGCGCCCGCCGCCGTGCCTGCCGCTCCGGCCGCAGCCGATATCTCGGCGCATCCCGGCGCGGTACGCTCGCCGATGGTCGGCACGGCCTATCGCCGCCCCTCGCCGGGTGCCAACCCCTTTATCGAGGTCGGTACGGTCGTGAAGGCGGGCGAGAAGATCCTGCTCGTGGAAGCCATGAAGACCTTCAACGAGATCGTGGCGCCGCGCGCCGGCACCATCACGCATATCCTCGTCGAGGACGGACAGCCGGTGGAATACGGTGAAACCCTCGTCGTCATTGAATAAAGAACGGGAATTCCGCGCATGTTCGACAAGGTTCTGATCGCCAATCGCGGCGAGATCGCTTTGCGCATCCTGCGCGCCTGCAAGGAGCTGGGCATCGCGACGGTTGCCGTGCATTCCACGGCGGATGCCGATGCGATGCATGTAAAGCTCGCAGATGAGAGCGTGTGCATTGGCCCGCCCGCCCCGCGCGACAGCTATCTCAACATCCCCTCGATCATCGCCGCCTGCGAGATCACCGGGGCGGATGCGGTGCATCCCGGCTATGGCTTCCTGTCGGAAAACGCCCGCTTTGCCGAGGTTCTGGAGAAGCACAAGATCGCTTTCATCGGCCCGACCTCTGAGCATATCCGCACGATGGGCGACAAGATCGAGGCCAAGCGCACCGCGAAGGCGCTGGGTATTCCGGTCGTGCCGGGCTCGGAAGGCGGCATCACCGATGATGTCGAGGCGAAGCGCGTCGCCGCGAGCATTGGCTATCCGGTTCTCGTGAAGGCGGCTGCCGGCGGCGGCGGTCGCGGCATGAAGGTCGCGCGCACGGAAGACGACCTCGTGGAAGCGCTCCAGACCGCGCGCACCGAAGCGAAAGCGGCTTTCGGTGATGATGCCGTCTATCTCGAGAAATATCTCGAAAAGCCGCGCCACATCGAAATTCAGGTGCTCGGCGACGGCAAGGGCGACGCCATCCACCTTGTCGAGCGCGATTGCTCGCTCCAGCGCCGCCACCAGAAGGTGTGGGAGGAAGGCCCCTCGCCGGCACTGAACGCCGAAGCACGCGACAAGATCGGCATGGTCGTTGCCAACGCGATGAAAAAGCTGGGCTATCGCGGCGCGGGCACCATCGAGTTCCTCTACGAGAATGGCGAGTTCTACTTCATCGAGATGAACACGCGCATTCAGGTCGAGCATCCCGTGACCGAGATGATCACCGGCATCGACCTCGTGAACGAGCAGATCAAGGTCGCCGCCGGTGCTGGTCTCTCGGTCAAGCAGTCGGATGTGAAGGTCAACGGCCACGCCATCGAATGCCGCGTGAATGCCGAGCACCCCGCGACCTTCCGCCCCTCGCCGGGCCTCGTCAGCTATTTCCACCCGCCGGGCGGCCTTGGCGTGCGCGTCGATTCGGCTGTCTATCAGGGCTATCGCATCCCGCCGAACTACGATTCGCTCGTGGCGAAGCTCATCGTCCATGGCCGCACGCGCAACGAATGCCTGATGCGCCTGCGCCGTGCGCTGGATGAATTCGTGGTCGATGGCATCGAGACCACCCTGCCGCTCTTCCGCACGCTGGTGCGCAACGCGGAAATCCAGGACGGCCTCTACGACATCCACTGGCTGGAAAAATTCCTGAAGAATGGCGGGATGGACAACCCGGTTTGAGGCCTCCTAGGTTTAGGGCATGAGCGAGGACTTCCCCGTCACGCCCGAGATCCTGCTGCGGGCCTATGCGGCCGGCATTTTCCCCATGGCGGAGAGCGCGGATGATCCCGGCCTCCACTGGATCGAGCCGAAGCTGCGCGGCATCATCCCGCTGGAGGAATTCCACCTGCCCGCCCGCCTCGCGCGGCTCGTGAAGAACCACGAATACGAGGTGCTGGCGGATCGCGATTTCGAGGGCGTCATTGCCGCCTGCGCCGCCCCGCGCGGGGCCGAACGCGAGACCTGGATCAACGGTCCCATCCGCCGACTCTACAGCGCGCTGTTCGAGAAGGGCTTCTGCCACACCATCGAGGTGCGCAAGGCGGGCCAGCTCGTCGGTGGGCTCTACGGCGTCTCGATTGGCGCGGCCTTTTTCGGCGAGAGCATGTTCCACCGCGAGCGCGATTGCTCGAAGCTAGCGCTGACGCATCTCGTGGCACGGTTGCGTGCGGGCGGCTATCGCCTGCTTGATACGCAATTCGTGACCGATCACCTGCGCCAGTTCGGTGCGATCGAAATCCCACGCCTGCGCTATCGGGCGATGCTCGAACGCGCGATCCACCAGCCGGCGGATTTCGCGATCTGGCCGAAGGATGTCACGCCCCCGGCCGATATCGTGCTGGAATGGCTGAGGCCGGAGCCGCCGACAGCCTGATCAGCGGCCGGAACCCGCGGGATCACGCATGCCGCCCAACCCATTATTCTCGTTGGTGGGGAAGAAGCGCTGTTGCGGCGCGGGGCGCGGCGGTTGCGCCACATTGCCCGGCGGCAGCGGGCCGGCACCGGGCGCGCCGGGCAAGCGCAGGGGCGCGCTGGTGGCCCCACCAGGCCCCGGCGGGCGCGAACCCGGCAGCGGCTGGGCCGGGCGCGGGTTGCGGCGCATTTCGGCCGGCGCGGGCGGCGGAGGCTCGTCTTCCAGCTCCGGCGGGGTCTTGATGATATCTTTGCCGCCTTTGCACTCGGCGAGCCAGATATCATAGACCGGGTGCTCGATGGCATTCAGCCCGGGGCTGGAGGCGAACATCCAACCCGAAAAGAGCCGCTTGTAGCTGTTGTCGAAGCCCACCTCGTCCACTTCCACGAAGCTCGTGGTCTGGGGGTTCTCGTATTCCGGCCGCGAATAGCAGACGCGCGCGGTGAGCTGCAGCGAACCGAACTGCACGGTTTCATCCACCGCCGCTTCAAACGAGATGATCCGCCCGGTGATCTTGTCGAGCCCGGAGAACACCGCCGTGGGGTTCTTGATCTTGTCCGCATGGGCCGGCATGGCGAGAATCGAGGTCGCCGCCGCGAGGGCAAAACCGGTGATGCGGATGGATCGGCTCATGTCAGGCATCCCGCCCCGTTACTCTCATGCCCGGCAAGCGCGCATGGCCCGGGGTGACGCGCGCTCTAGCACGCGAATCGTGCCGGAAAAAGGGCGGCTTCGGCGCGAATGCCCTCAGCGGGCAGGGTTCCACGGCTCGTAATCGCCGGTGGCCGGCGCGCGCTGGCCGGAACGCAGGGTGGAACCTTCCGGGCGATAGGCCATGGCCGTGCCGGTATGATTTTCCTGATGCGGCATTTCCCACTCGCGGGGGCGGTAATCTTCCTGGCTCGGCGCGACATCCACGCGATGATGCAGCCAGCCATGCCAGCCCGGCGGAACCTTCGAGGCCTCGGCAAGGCCGTTATAGATCACCCAGCGGCGCTCATGGCCGAGAGCCGGATGCTTCACGCCGCCCTTGGTGCGATAATAGGTGTTGCCGAACTCATCGGTGCCCACCTTCTCGCCCGTGCGCCACGTGAAGAGCCGCGTTCCGAGCGTCTGCCCGTTCCACCAGGTGAAGAACTGGAGAAGGAAGTTTTTCATGGCACGCCCCGAAAGAAGGTCCGGCAGCCCGGGCTTCCGGGCGATATCTCGTCCGCGCTTCTCGCAAATTCGTCCGCTTGCGTAAAGTCGCTTCGCGCGCGCGGTGTCCACAGCCAGATGGAACCTTCGTCGGTGCGGAACGGTGGCTGTCATCAGACGGACATGATTCCCGTGAGTCGCCGGGATTGCGAGATGCGCAAAGGACCGATTCCCGCAACCAACGCGAGAATCACGGCGCCTCTGAAATCGAAAGCTGCGACGAACCGTCGCCTCTTGTGCCGCCCCGGATGCCTCCTTGGTGGCTTGGCTTGCGGTTCAAACCGTCTTGATTTTTCGCAAGTATCTGATCGCCTGAGCCGGCAAAAGCGAATCCGCAAAAGAATAGAGGGCTTTGGCAAGAATCGCCGACTTGTCCCCAACATTCACATATTCTCCACCAGATGTTGCGATCCTGGGGTCCGGGCATAACTAGATGTTGACGTGCCTCGGAAGCACGTCCTAGCTTGCCCAGACCAAAGACCAGCGGATCGCGTGCCCTCCCCCGGGAGCCGGCGCCGATTGAACAGCCCTGCGACCAGACCGGAAATATCCGGCTGGCCGAATAAAAAGGCTGAAGCCGCGGGTTGGCGGAGGGGCGTTAAACAAAGCGACAATTCAAAAAGCGGGGCGCACGCGGACAAGCGTGGCTCGACGGAATTTTCGTTCCGTCAATGAACAACGGGCTTCGGCCCACATGGGGACTGACATGAAATTCGAACGGCTTCACACCCAGGCAGGACAGTCCCCTTACGCAGGGATCACCTTCCAGACGACCAAATCGGAGATCAAGAATCCCGACGGGTCGATCGTGTTCCGCCTTGAGGGCCTTGAGGTTCCCGATTTCTGGAGCCAGGTCGCGGCGGATGTGCTGGCGCAGAAGTATTTCCGAAAGGCCGGCGTTCCGGCGAAGCTGAAGCGCGTGGAAGAGAACGATGTCCCCTCGTTCCTCTGGCGCTCGGTGCCGGATGAGGCCGCCCTCGCGACGCTCCCCGAGAATGAGCGCTATGTCTCCGAGACCTCGGCCAAGCAGGTCTTCAACCGTCTCGCCGGCTGCTGGACCTATTGGGGCTGGAAGGGCGGCTATTTCAGCTCGGAGAAGGACGCGCAGGCCTTCTATGACGAGATGTGCTTCATGCTGGCGACCCAGCGCGTGGCGCCGAACTCGCCGCAATGGTTCAACACCGGTCTGCACTGGGCCTATGGCATCGACGGGCCGGGCCAGGGCCATTTCTACGTGGACTACAAGACCGGCAAGCTCGTGAAGTCCAAGTCTTCCTACGAGCATCCGCAGCCGCATGCCTGCTTCATCCAGGCCGTGAAGGACGACCTCGTGAACGAGGGCGGCATCATGGACCTGTGGGTGCGCGAGGCGCGCCTCTTCAAGTACGGTTCGGGCACGGGCTCGAACTTCTCGGCCCTGCGCGGCGAGGGCGAGAAGCTCTCCGGCGGCGGCCGCTCCTCCGGCCTCATGAGCTTCCTCAAGATCGGTGATCGTGCCGCGGGCGCCATCAAGTCGGGCGGCACCACGCGCCGCGCGGCGAAGATGGTCGTGGTCGATGCCGACCACCCGGATATCGAGACCTATATCGACTGGAAGGTGAAGGAAGAGCAGAAGGTCGCGGCGCTCGTGACCGGCTCCAAGATCGTCCAGAAGCACCTGAAAGCCATCATCAAGGCCTGCGTGAACTGCGACGGCCCAGGCGAAGCCTGCTTTGACCCCGAGCAGAACCCGGTTCTGAAGCGCGAGATCAAGGCCGCGCGCAAGATGATGGTGCCGGATAACTACATCAAGCGCGTCATCCAGTTCGCGAAGCAGGGCTATACCGATATTGCCTTCGACACCTATGACACCGATTGGGACAGCGAAGCCTATCTCACCGTTGCAGGCCAGAACTCGAACAACTCCGTCTCGCTGAAGGATGACTTCCTGCGCGCGGTCGAGGCCGATGGCGAGTGGAAGCTG
>JALOTF010000092.1 GCA_025458025.1 Beijerinckiaceae bacterium
GCGCGGCCCTTCGCCATCGCGCCTTATTTCAACGACATTCTCGAGAGCTACGAGAAGAAGGTCGCGAACTGAGAAACCGGGCCGCCTGCCTCGCGCGGGCGGCCCTTTTCCCGCCGGGTTTCGGATGTCCCGCTCCTCCACGCTCGGATTGCTGCTTGTGGCACCGGCTCTCACGCTGGTGGCGATGCTGTTCCTGTGGCCGCTGGGGTTTTCGCTCTATGCCGCCTTCACGAAGGACGGGGCCTTCACGCTCCAGCATTTTGCGAAGGCGTTTGAACTTTATTCCACCGACATCCTCTTCACGCTCGTCATCGTGCTGCTCTCGACCGCGCTGATCGCGGCGGTGGCGATCGCGATTTCCGGCCTGCTGACCTTGAGCGAAACGCCATGGCTGATCGCCATTCTGAAGCAGCTCTATCGCTGGCCGCTCTTCATCCCGTTCATCGTCGCCGGGCAGTGCATGCGCACGTTCCTGGCGAAAAACGGGTTGATGAACAACACCTTCGTGAGCATGGGCATTCTGGACCCCAGCCAGACCATGAGCTTCCTCGATTGGCGCGGCATCGTCATCACCTTCGTCTGGAAGCAGGCGCCGTTCGTGATCCTCATGCTCGCGGGCGCGATGGCCTCGATTGACCGTTCCACCATCGAGGCCGCGCGCAATCTCGGTGCATCGCGCTTCCGCAGCCTGTTCGAGATCGTGCTGCCGCAGGTGACACAGACGCTGCTGGTGGCGCTCGTGCTCTCCTTCGTGACGATGCTCTCGGTGCTCTCCGTGCCGATGATGGTCGCGGGCTCGCAGCCGACGATGCTGACCGTCGACATGGCCTTCCGCATCAACGCCTATGGCGATTACCCCACCGCGAATGCGCTCGGCGTGATCTCCTATGGCTTCACGGCCATCGCGGCATGGATCTACCTGCGCCACAACCTCGCCCAGCATAGCGAGGCGGGCAAATGAGCCTGTCGCGCGGCCTTCCCGGCACAGCGATGAAGGTGATTGGCCTCGGCCTTTTCGCCTTCTTCATCTTCGGGCCGTTGATGAACCTCGCGATGACCTCGCTGGCGACGAGCGTCTGGATCGCGCTGCTGACCGTGCTGGTCTCGCTCGCTTTGGCCATCCCCGCGGGTTATGCGCTGGCGCGATTGAAACTGCCGATGCGCGCGCTGATCCTCGTGCTGTTCCTGCTGCCGCAGGCTTTTCCCTCGGTCGCGATCTACATCAATGTGGCGCGCATTTTTTATTCCCTCGGCCTCACGGGAACCGTGGGCGGGGTGGTGCTGGTGCACGCCACGCACGGGCTGGTTTATTCTGTGTGGATCGCGGCGGCGGCCTTCGCGGCGGTGGATCGCGATCTCGAACTCGCAGCGCGGAACATGGGGGCTTCGCCCTTGCGCACCTTCTTCACGATCACGCTGCCGCTGGCGACGCCCGGCTTGATTGCCTCGGCGATTTTCGTGTTTCTCGAATCCCTCGATGAATTCACCGGCACGTTCTTTGTTGGTGTGCCGCAGGTCTCGACGCTGCCGCTGCTGCTCTACAACGCCTCGATGGGCGGGAATTACCAGATCGCGTCGATCACCGCGCTCATCCTGCTCGTGCCATCCGTGCTGTTCATGCTCTTCATCGAGCGTTTTCTGCGCGCGGATGTCCTCAGCAAGGTCGGGCGCTGAGCGCTCCGTCAGCTGCGTTGCGCGGGCTTGCCCGATTGCCATTGCTCCACGGACATGGTCGGCAGGTCGAAATAGTCGCGCGTCGAGGCATAGCCATGCCCGCCCATGCGGCCCACTGCATCCACCACCGCCGGATCGACATGGAGGTTCGTGACATTCACCGCCTGCGCGTGGAAATGCGCATAGACCACCTCGCCGAGGATGATCTCGCGCGAATTGCCGATGCCCAAGGTCGTATGGTGCCGGCATTCGAAGGTGACTGGCGATTCCACGATGCGCGGGCAGGGGACGCGGATGCCCGGTGCCGCCGTGAGCCCGGCTGCGGTGAGTTCATCCACCCCCGGCGCGAAGGGCACGGCGCAGACATTCATCGCCTCGAGGATTGCATCCGAGACGATATTCACCGAAAAAGCGAGGGTTTCCCGGATGTTGCGCCCGGTATCCTTCTGCGCGCCGCTGGGACGGTATTCTACACCCAAGGCGAGAATGGCGGGGTCCGCCGAGAGGCAATTGAAGAAGCTGAAGGGCGCGGCATTCGCCACCCCTTCGGCCGAAACGGTGGTGACCAGCGCGATAGGGCGCGGCACCACCGCGCCGATCAGCAGCTTGTAGCGCTCGCGCGGGGTGAGCTTTCCGAAATCGAAGGTCACGGTTTCGGCAAGGCCGGGCAGGGAAGTCGCCTCGAAATCGGTCATGGCGCGATCAATCCTTCGCTGCGTGCATAGGGTTTGAGCACAAGGGCGAGGTCATCCGGCGTGCGTGGCGCGAGCACGGCGCGGGCGGCCACGGCTTCGAGATGGTGCTCCATCAGGGCAATCGCCGTGGCGGCATCACCCTTGCGCAAGGCATCGATGATCTGCCGATGCTCGCTCACCGCGCATTCCGAGGAATGCGGGCGGCCATAAACTGCGAGGATGAGCGAGCAGCGCGAACTCACCTCCTGCACATAGCGGCTCAGCAGGGCATTGCCGCTGATTTCCGCCAGTATGATGTGGAATTCGCCTGCGAGGCGGATCGATTCCGGCCCATCGCGGCCCTGCGCATCCTGTTCCCGCCGGACATGATCCTCGAGCCGCGCGATCTCGGCCGGGGAGAGCCGCCCGGCCAGCGACAGCATCACCTGCCGCTCCAGCGCCTGCCGCACCTCGAACACGTCGCGCGCCTCTTCCAGCGTCGGATAGGCCACCGAGGCCCCGCGATTGGGCGTGAGTTCCACGAGCCCTTCCAGCGCAAGCCGCCCGAAAGCGTCACGCACCAGCGTGCGGCTGACACCCAGTTCCTCGCCGATGGAATCCTCCGGCAGCTTCGTGCCGGGCCGCAGGGCCTGTTCGAGAATGGCCCGGCGCAGCGCGCGATATACCGATTGGGCGCGCGGCGTCTTGCGCGGCTCGGCCTTCGTGCCCCCTGCCATCCGACCTGCGCCCATAGGCAGCCCCTCATCCCGAAACGGGCCTTCTGTCATAAAAATCCGAAAGCTTCCAGAAGAGGCTTGTCGGATGATTTTGCATACAATAGCATTCTAAAATCGTATACAATGTTGATTATTCCTTGTGCGCGATTGGTGATTTTTTGACCGGTTTGCGCGCCATGCGAGCAGCATCATCGGCTCTGTCGCGCTTCGCTTTGCGTCAGGCCAGAACGAACGGGGGATGTGGTCATGAAGCGGTCGGTTCTGTTGGCAGCCACGGCTGCCGTAGCGTTTTCAGGGTTTTTCGGGGTCTTTCAGACGCAGTCGGAGGCGAAAACCCTGAAATGGGGTGCAGCACGCGAGATCGCCTCGCTTGATCCCTATTCCTTCGGTGAAACCTTCACGCTATCGGTTCTCAATCATGTCTATGAGGGCCTGGTGCGGTATACAGCCGATCTCAAGATCGAGCCCGCTCTGGCGGAATCCTGGGAGACGGTTTCGCCCACCACATGGCGCTTCAAGCTGCGCAAGGGTGTCACGTTCCACAACGGCAACCCGTTCACGGCGGATGACGTTCTGGCCTCCCTGACGCGCGTGACGCACGACACCTCGCCGCTGAAGGGTAACCTTCCGGCTTACAAATCCGCGCGCAAGATCGACGATCACACCGTCGAGATCGAGGTGAACGGGCCTTATCCGCTGCTGCTCAACGACCTCACCAATATCTACATCCTCGACAAGGAATGGATGGAGGCGAACAACGCGAGCCTGCCGACCGATAGCGGCAAGGGCATCAAAGGCTACGCGACCGACAACGCCAACGGCACCGGCCCCTTCATCATCGAGAGCCGGCGCGCCGATGCGAAGACTATCTTCGTCGCCAACCCGAAATGGTGGGACAAGCCCGCCCATAACATCACCAAAATCGAGTTCATGCCTATCACCTCGGCGGCAACCCGCGTCGCGGCTTTGCTCTCGGGCGAGATCGATTTCACCAATGTCGCGCCCTTGCAGGATCTGCCGCGCCTCTCCGCCTCGCCGGAGATCAAGGTGCTGCAGACCAACGAATTGCGCACGGTGATCTTCGCGCTGAACCTGAAGGACAAGCTCTTCGAGAGCGATGTGACCGACAAGAACCCGCTGCGCGACAAGCGCGTGCGCGAGGCGCTCTACCGCGCGATCGATATCGACGGCGTGCAGCGGCGCGCCATGCGCGGCCTCTCGCGCAACACCGGTGCGATCATCGCGCCGGCGATTCCGGGCTATACTGCCGCGCAGGAGCCGCGTCTGCCTTTCGATGCGGAAGGCGCGAAAAAGCTTCTCGCGGAAGCGGGTTATCCCAACGGCTTCTCTTTCCAGATGAACTGCCAGAGCGATGGCCTCGTGAACGAGGAAGAGTTCTGCCAGGCCGTGGCCTCGATGTGGTCGCGCGTGGGCCTCAAGCCGAACCTCTCGCTAGGCCCGCGCAGCCAGCAGACGCCGAAGCGCGTGAAGGGCGAATTCGATGTCATCTCGTTCGGCTGGGCCAACGAGCCGATGATCGACGCCTATTCCATCCTCGTGCAGGTCGTGCGCTCCAAGAGCGGCTCGGGCGGCGTGTTCAACTGGGGCAATTGGGGTCGACCGGATGTTGATGCCCTGATCGACAAGGCCGGCGTCGAACTGGACACCGCCAAGCGCATCGCCATGATGAACGAGGCGCTGATGATCGTGAAGAACGAGCACATCTTCATTCCCCTGCACAACCAGCCGATGGCCTGGGCCATGCGCGCGAATGTCGGCACCATGCCGCAGGCCTCCGACAACAAGCCGCGCCTCTGGCTCTCCACGATGAAGTGAGGCAGGCTTCGCCCTGAAAACCGGCCAGCGCCGCGCGGTGCTGGCCCTTTCCCGCCCGTTTTTGGCTCAAGACCCGTTTTTCGGAGCATTCCCCGCCCCATGCTGGTCTTTCTGGTGAAGCGCCTCCTCAATGCCGCCGCCGTGATGCTCGCGGTGGGCTTTCTGGCCTTCATGATCTTCCGGTTCGTGGGCGATCCGGTCGAACTCATGCTGAACGAGCAGGCGAGCCAGCAACAGCGCGATGAACTGCGCGTGCGCCTGGGTCTCGACAAGCCCTTCGTGATGCAATTTGCGACCTTCATCGCCAATGCGGTGCGCGGCGATTTCGGCATTTCCTACCGCAACCAGCAGGATGTCTTCACGCTGATTGTCGAGCGCTTCCCTGCGACGCTTGAACTCGTGATGCTCGCCACGTTTCTTTCGCTGGTGGTGGGCATTCCGCTCGGGGTTTATTCCGCCATCCGGCGTGAAAAACCGCTGGCCAAGCTCATCCAGTTCGTCTCGGTGCTCGGCGTCTCGCTGCCGAGTTTCGCGGTGGGCATTCTGTTCATCCTGCTGTTCTCGGTATCGCTGGGCTGGCTGCCCGCCTTCGGGCGCGGGCAGGTGGTGCAGATCGGCTGGTGGTCCACGGGCTTTCTCACCCATTCCGGCCGTCTCGCGCTCATCCTGCCGGCGGTGACACTCTCGCTTTTCCAGATCACGCTCGTGATGCGCCTCGTGCGCGCCGAGATGTTGGAGACCATGCGCACGGATTTCATCCGCTTCGCCCGGGCGCGCGGATTGCCGGATTCCTCCGTGCATTTCCGCCACGCGCTTCGAAACTGCCTGATGCCGGTGATCACCGTGACGGGCCTGCAGATCGGCAATCTCATCGCCTTCGCGCTGGTGACGGAAACCGTATTCCAGTGGCCGGGCATGGGTCTGCTCTTCGTGCAGGCCGTGACCTTCGTCGATATCCCGGTGATGGCCGCCTACCTCATGATCGTCTCGGCCATCTTCGTGACGCTGAACACGCTAGTTGATCTCACCTATGCGCTGGTCGATCCGCGCCTGAAGCAGGATGCCATTGCGGGAGGTGCCGGTGGCCGCTGAAACCACGCGCTTCGCCCGCTTCATGGGCTCCGATCTCGTCTACAGCTTCCGTCGTTCGCCGGTGGCGATGGTGTCGCTGGTTCTGCTGCTGGTGTTGATCATCACGGCGTTTCTCGCCCCGCTGATCGCGCCGCAGAACCCGCATGACCTGAAGCAGATCTTCATTGACAAGGCGGAATTGCCGCCGATCTGGAAGAAGGACGGTGAGTGGCCGTTCATCCTCGGCACCGATCCGCAGGGGAGGGATGTGCTCTCCGCCATTCTCTATGGCACGCGGATTTCCCTCACGATTGGTCTAGCGAGCGTGGCGGTGTCCATGACGATCGGCATCGCCATCGGGCTCATCGCGGGCTATCTCGGCGGAAGCATCGACAACATCCTCATGCGCATCGCCGATACGGTGCTCTCAATCCCCACCTTGCTGATCGCCATTCTGGTGAGCGCGATTTTCAGGGGTTTGCTGCCGCCCGCCTTGCGAGATCCCTTCGCGGCGATCATCCTCGTCGTGGCCATCGCGCTGACGGCCTGGGTGCAATATGCCCGCACGGTGCGCGCCTCCACCCTCGTCGAGCGCCGCAAGGAATATGTGCTCGCCGCGCGCATCATCGGCGTTGCGCCCTGGCGCATCATGCGACGGCATATCCTGCCAAACACGCTGACCCCCGTGATGGTCGCGGCGACGCTCAATCTCGGCCTCGCGATCCTGTCGGAAGCGACACTCTCGTTCCTTGGTGTGGGCATGCCGATCACGCAGCCCTCTTTGGGCACGCTGATCCGCATCGGCAATCAATATCTCTTTTCGGGCTCGTGGTGGCTGGTGGTGTTTCCAGCCATCCAGCTGGGCCTGATCGTCCTGTCCGTGAACCTGCTCGGGGATTGGCTGCGCGATGCGCTCAATCCTCGCCTGCGCTGACCTTGTGAGGCTTTGATGACCGCTTTTCTCCTCCGGAACGGACGCCCCATGGGAGGCCCCGCCGCTGATATTCTTATCCGCGACGGGCGCATTGTGGCCATCGGCCCGAACCTCACAGCGCCCGATGTGACGGTGGAGGATTCCGGCGGCGCGCTGGTGCTGCCCGGCCTCGTGGAGGCCCATACGCATCTCGACAAATCGCTCTGGGGCATGGGCTGGCGCCCGAACGATTCCGGCCCGCGCCTCATTGACAAGATCGACAACGAGCGGAAGCTGAAGCGCGAACTCAATATCGATCCCGCCCGGCAATCCGCCCGGCAGGTCGTGCTCTCGTCGAGCCATGGCTCGACGCATATCCGCAGCCATGTGGACGTGGATACCGATCACGGCCTCTGGGGCATCGAGGGCGTCATGAAGACGCGCGCGGATTACGCCGACATCATCGACATGGATATCGTGGCCTTCCCGCAATCCGGTTTGCTGCGCCGGCCCGGCACGCTGGAGCTGATGCACGAGGCCATGAAGGCCGGCGCGGATGTGGTGGGCGGGCTCGACCCCTGCGCCATTGACCGCGACCCCAAGGGCCATTGCGACGCGATTTTCGCCCTCGCGGAAAAATACGGCAAGCCGCTCGATATTCACCTCCACGAGCCTGGCGAAATGGGCGCTTTCTCGATGGATCTGATTTTCGAGCGCACCCGCGCGCTCGGCATGAAAGGGCAGGTGGTCATCAGCCACGCTTTCTGCCTCGGCACGCCGGATCGCGCGCTGGTTGACCCGCTGATCGACCAGCTCGCCGAACTCGATATCGGCATCATGACCACCGGTCCGGCCTCACGGCCTGCGCCTCCGGTGCAGACCCTGCTCGCGCGCGGCATCCGCGTCTGCTCGGGCTCGGATGGCATCCGCGACACCTGGGGCCCCTATGGCAACGCCGACATACTTGAACGCGTGATGCTCGTGGGCCTGCGCAACAATTTCCGCCGCGATGACGAGGTGGAACTCGCCTTCCATGTCTGCACGCAGGGCGGCGCAGATATCATGCGCCTCGCGGATTACGGGCTGAAAGTGGGTGCCAAGGCCGATCTCATCGTCGTTGATGGCGAAACGATCACCCATGCCGCCGTGGCGCGCCCTCCACGCAAGCTTGTGGTGAAGCACGGCAAGGTCGTCGCCCGGAACGGCCAGAGCCTGCGGAGCGCACCATGAATCTTCACGCCCAACCGCGCCCGAATGGGGCTGTTCTCGTCACTGCCCGCTGGGTGGTGGGCCATCGGAATGGCCGTCACTGCCTCATCGAGAATGGCGAGGTTGTGTTTGAAAATGGCGCGATCATTTTCGTTGGGCGCGGCTATGCGGGGGCTGTCGCCCGCCGCGAGGATTACGGCCACGCGCTGATCGGGCCGGGTTTCGTCGATCTCGATGCGCTCTCCGATCTCGACACCACCATCCTTGGTTACGACAACCAGCCGGCCTGGAAGAAGGGCCGGGTCTGGCCGGAGGATTATATCCGTTCCGGCCCCTACGAGATGTATTCGCGCGAGGAACTGGCGTTCCAGAAGCGCTATTCCTTCGCGAGCCTCATCCGCAACGGCATCACCACGGCCTTGCCCATCGCCTCGCTCTTCTATCGCGCATGGGGCGAAACCGTGCAGGAATTCGAGGATGCGGCGGAGGCTGCCGCCGATCTTGGTCTGCGGGTTTATCTTGGCCCGGCCTATCGCACGGGCAATCAGGTGGTCTCCGCCGATGGCACCATCGGCACGCATTATGATGAGCCGCGCGGGCTCGCCGAACTCGATGCCGCGATTGATTTCGCGCAGCGCGTCGAGGGCGCGGCGGGTGGGCTCATCCGGGGCATGTTTGCGCCCGATCGCATCGAGACCTGCACGGCCGAGCTGCTGCGGCGCACCGCCGCCGCCGCGCGCGATCTCGACATGCCCATCCGCCAGCATTCCTGCCAATCCAAGATCGAATACGATCTCGTGCTCGCCCAGCACGGCATGAGCCCGCCGGAGTGGATGGCGAGCCTCGGCTACCTCTCCGAGCGCAGCCTGCTGCCGCACGGCACCTATGTTTCCGGCTCCCGCCACATCACAAGGTCGGGGAGGGACCTTGAGATCATCCGCGATTCCGGCGCGACCATCGTGCATTGCCCGCTGGTTTCGGGCCGTCATGGTGGCACCATCGACCATTTCGCGCGCTACAAGGCGATGGGCCTGAAGCTGGGACTCGGCACGGACACCGCGCCGCCCGATATGATCATGAACATGCAGGTCGGCATGATCCTCACACGGGTGATGGGCGGATCCGCTGCGATCATCCGCTCCGAGGAATATTATGATGCCGCGACCATCGGCGGGGCGGATGCCTTGCGCCGGCCCGATCTCGGTCGCCTGCAACCCGGCGCAAGAGCAGATATTACGGTGTTTGACCTCGACCAGCCGCATCTCGGGCAGGTGATCGACCCCATCCAGACCATGATGCTCTGCGGCCATGGGCGCGATTTCTCGGATGTCATCATCGACGGGCGTTTCGTGATGGAGGATCGCGTCATCACCGGGCATGATGAAACGGCTGACAAGGCCCGCGCGCAGGCCCAGTTCGAGGGGCTGATGCGCCAATATCCGGTGCGCACCATCGGGCATCCGCCGACCACCGCCATCTTCTCCGCGAGTTACCCCGTGGATCGCGCGCCGGGTTCGGAAGCCCTCTGGGGTGAGGCATGACAGCCGCCCCACTGCTGGAGGTTCGCGATCTGGAAGTGGTGTTCGACACGCGCCAAGGGCCGCTGCGTGCGCTGGACAAAGTGTCGATGAGCATTGCGCCGGGCGAGATCCTCGGCGTGGTAGGGGAAAGCGGCGCGGGCAAATCGCTCACCGGCACGGCCATCATTGGCCTGCTTGATCCGCCGGGGCGGATCGCCGGCGGCTCGATCCTGCTCGAAGGGCAGCGGATCGACAATCTCCCCGCCGAGGCAATGCGGCGTTTGCGCGGGGCAAAAATCGGCGCGATCTTCCAGGATCCGCTGACTTCGCTCCACCCCATGATTTCCGTGGGCGATCAACTGGTTGAAACCATCCGTACGCATCTGCCGCTCTCGGCCACGGAGGCGCGGGCGCGTGCGCTGGAACTCCTGCGCGAAGTGGGCATTCCGGCGGCTGAAACGCGCATCGACCATTACCCGCACCAGTTCTCGGGCGGCATGCGGCAGCGTGTTGTGATCGCGCTTGCACTCGCGGGCGAGCCGAAGCTGATCGTCGCGGATGAGCCGACCACAGCGCTCGATGTGTCCATTCAGGCGCAGATCACCACGCTCCTCAAGCGCCTCTGCCGCGAGCATGGCGCGGCGGTGATGTTGGTAACGCATGATATGGGCGTGATCGCGGAAACCGCCGATCGCGTCGCCGTGATGTATGCGGGCCGCGTGGTCGAAACCGGACCGGTCGAGGCAGTCACGCGCGCGCCGCGCCACCCCTATACGCAAGGGCTGATGGCCTCCATTCCTTCGATGCAGACTCGCGAGGCCGAGTTGCGGCAGATCGACGGCGCCATGCCGCGCCTCAATGCCATGCCCCCGGGCTGTGCTTTCCACCCGCGTTGCCCCGTAGTCGAGGAACGCTGCCGGTCGTCCGTACCGCGTCTAGAGGCTACCCCCCATGCCGCCGCGTGCTGGAAAGTGGCACCGGAGGCGTTGTCATGAGCGAGACGCCTGCCATCACGGTGACTGGCGCCACCTGCCATTTCGATGTCTCGCCCCCTTGGCTCGATCGGGTTCTGCGCCGCGCACCACGGCGAATCCTTAGAGCGGTGGAGGATGTGAATTTCACTGTTCCGAGCGGAAAAACCTTCAGCGTGGTAGGTGAATCCGGCTGCGGAAAATCCACCCTCGCGCGGATGATGGTGGGGCTGCAGCCGCCCACGGCGGGCAGCATCAGCTTCGGCACGGTGACGCGCGCCGATGGCACAATCGTGCCGCCGCGCGTGCAGATGATCTTCCAGGATCCCTATGCCAGCCTCAATCCGCGCTGGCGCGTCGGCGACATCATTGCCGAGCCCATCCGCGAACTGAAACTGATGACAGATGAGGTGCAGATTGCCGCGCGCATCGCGGAATTGCTGAAGACCGTGGGTCTCTCGCCTGCCGATGCCCGGCGCTTCCCGCATGAATTCTCGGGCGGGCAGCGCCAGCGCATTTCCATCGCCCGCGCACTCGCGACGGAAGCGGATATCCTCGTTTGCGACGAACCGACTTCGGCGCTGGATGTCTCGGTGCAGGCGCAGATCCTCAACCTCATGCGCCGGTTGCAGCAGCAATTCGGGCTGACCTACCTGTTCATCAGCCACAATCTTTCGGTTGTGCGGCATATGTCCGATGAGATCGCGATTATGTATCTCGGCCGCTTCGTGGAGACCGGCCCTGCGGATGAGATTTTCGCGCAGCCCCGCCACCCCTATACGCGACTGCTGCTCGACACGATTCCCAATGTCGAGGCGCCGAACCGCGCGCGCCAGCCCATGGCCGGCGAGGTGCCGAGCCCGATTGCACCGCCGCCGGGCTGCCCGTTCCATCCCCGTTGCGGCATTGCGACGGCGCGATGCCGGGAGGATCGCCCCATGCTCCGTCAGGAGAAGGCGCGCGCTCTCGCCTGCCACGAGGCCTGAAATCGGCTAGGCTTGCGGCACGAAGCCTGAATCGTCGCCGCATTTTGCCGGGAGAGCGCCCGTGAGCACCGCCATTTTCGATCTCTCCGGCCGCACGGCTCTGGTCACGGGCTCATCGCGCGGGCTCGGCCGTGCCATGGCCGAGGGGCTGGGGCGGACGGGTGCACGATTGCTCATCAATGGCACGAGGGCGGAGGCCGTGGCCGCTGCTGTCGCGGAGATGCGCGCCGCCGGGCTCGATGCTGAACCGCTGGTTTTCGATGTCACCGACGAAGCCGCGATCAAGGCGGCTTTCGCCAGCCTCGATGCGCAGGGCATTGCAGTCGATATTCTCGTGAACAATGCGGGCATCCAGTTCCGAAAGCCCATGGTGGAGCTGGAAACGGCGGATTGGCAGCGCGTGCTTGATGTGAACCTCACCGCCGCCTTCGTGATCGGGCGGGAGGCCGCGAAGCGGATGATCCCGCGCGGACATGGCAAGATCATCAATATCGGCTCGCTCACCAGCGCGCTCGCGCGCGCCACCATCGCGCCCTACACGGTCGCGAAAGGCGGCATCAAGCTGCTCACGCAAGCCATGGCGGCGGAATGGGCGGCGAGCGGCATTCAGGCCAATGCGATCGGCCCCGGCTACATGCTGACCGACATGAACGAGGCGCTGATCAGCAACGAGACCTTCAACGCGTGGGTCGTGGGCCGCACACCCTCCCGCCGCTGGGGCAAGCCGGACGAGCTGATCGGAACGGCGGTGTTTCTGGCCTCCGGGGCCTCGGATTACGTCAACGGGCAGATCATCTATGTCGATGGCGGCATGTTGGCCGTTCTCTGAGGCGGGAGCGCGCGAGCCACCCTGTTAATAAGTCCCGCGACCGCCGGAGATATCGAAGACCGCGCCGGTGGAGAAAGCGCAATCCTCGGATGCAAGCCAGCAGGCCATGCCGGCGATCTCATCCACCTGCACGAAGCGGCCCATGGGGATTTTCGAGAGCATGAACTGGATGAATTCCGGCTTCATCTGGTCGAAAATCGCGGTTTTTGCCGCTGCCGGCGTGATGCAATTCACGAGGATGTTGGAGGTCGCCAACTCCTTGCCCAGCGATTTCGTGAGCGCGATCAGCCCGGCTTTCGAGGCTGAGTAATGCGAGGCATTGGGGTTGCCTTCCTTGCCGGCAATGGAGGCGATGTTCACGATCCGCCCGTAGCCGCCCTTCAGCATCTCCGGCACGATGGCCCGGCAGACGAGATAGGGGGCGATGAGGTTCACCTCGACCACCTGCCGCCAGATCGCGGGCTCCAGCTCCCAGAGCTTCGCATTCCCGCCGGTGATGCCGGCATTGTTCACGAGGATGTCGATCCGCCCGTGACGCGACACAACCGCAGCCGTGGCGCTGGCCACCGAGCCTTCATCCGTGAGTTCGACGCGATCGGTCGTCACGGGGCCGAGCGGGGCGAGTGCTTCAGCGGCTTCGGCGAGTGCCGTCTGGTCGATGTCCCAGAGCACGGCGGTGCCGCCCGACCGCAACAGGCGCTCCGCGATGGCATAGCCGATGCCGCGCGCGCCTCCGGTGATGACGCCCACGCGATTGCGCAGATCCAGGTGGTTCATGTCTTCTCCCCCGACACACACGGCGTCTTGAACGCTTCTGATCGGGCAAGGATAGACCCAGCCCGCGCCCGGAAACAATGGCGTGATCCGCCTACCGGAAGATGCCGGGGCATTCATGCAGTTCCAACATGCATGGCGACAAAATGAGACGCTGGGATATGGGCGGTTTTCCCGTTGAACGGCAGCTTTCCGAGAGGCGCGGCGCAAGATCGCGCTCCAAGGCGTGCAGGCTGGTGCCCGGCAATCTGGCCGGCAACCCTGCCGTGTCAAAGGGAGGAACATAGATGCGCAAGTCTTTGCTCGGAGCCGTTGCGATGGCCGCCCTCATGCTGCCCGGTGCAGCTATGGCGCAGGGTGGAACGATCCGGATCGGCATTCTCGTTGCACTCGAAGGTGCTTTCGCGACCGGCGGTCAGGATGCCGTCCGCAACGTGGAACTCGCCTTGAAGGA
>JALOTF010000093.1 GCA_025458025.1 Beijerinckiaceae bacterium
CGCACGCGGCCCGCGCGATCCTGATTGACGATCTTCACGCTCGCCTCGCCCTGGTTCGCGGGATCGAGGAACAGCGTGAGTTCCCCATCGCGATCCGCCACGGCCAGAGCCATCGCCTTCACCGTGCCGAAGGGGTTGATGCCGATGTTAAAGGTCAGCCGGTCGAACACATCGGGCTGTGGCTCGAAGGCGAGGATGCGCGCATCCCGCCCCGCTTTCGCCGCGAGCGCCAGCGCATAGCCGCCGATATTCGCGCCGATATCGAGGAAGGTGAAGCGCGGGCCGATCAGCCCCGCGAGGTAATCGCGCTCGGCGGCATCGAAATCCTGCGGCGCGAAGAGGATGCGCTTCTCGCAGACATTGTTGTAGGGCGCGAGACGAAAGCGCGCACCGAGGCTCTCGGCATCCACCGGCTTGCCGCCGAGCAGAACGATGGCGAGCTTGCGGAAGGCGAAGCCCATGCGCTTGCCCAACCAGCCACGCGGCATGGATCGGGTGAGCCCGATGAGCCGGGCCACCGCGCCGCGCGGCGCATGCGCGCCCCAGCCGGGCGCATTCGAGGAAAGTTCGGTCATGGGGTGCCCATAATCCCGTAAGGTGGAAAATGCACGCGGGATTTCATCCCGTCCTGCAAGGCAAAATGGGGCTTGGAGTGCCTGCGCGAAAGGACTAATCGTGGAAGCATTCCCTTGCCGCTCGCGACGCGCGGAGCCATATCCCTGCCATGAACGATTCCTCCACGCATGTTCGTCGCCAACCCGGCTCCATCCGCCTTCACGGGCCGGATGCCTTCGCGGCCATGCGCAAGGCGGGCCGTCTCACGGCGGAAGCGCTGGATATGCTCGTGCCGATGGTCCAGCCCGGCGTGACCACCGACGCAATTGACCGCGCCGTGTTCGAATTCGCCATGGATCACAAGGCCTTCCCGGCTACGCTCTATTACCATGGCTATCCGCGCTCGTGCTGCACCAGCATCAACCATGTGGTGTGCCACGGCATCCCCTCCGACAAACCCCTGCGCGATGGCGATATCGTCAACATCGACGTGACGCTCATCGTCGATGGCTGGCACGGCGATGCGAGCCGCATGTATGCCGTGGGTGAACTGCCGCGCCGCGCTATGCGCCTGCTCGAAGTCACGCATGAAAGCCTCGAGCGCGGCATGGCTGCCGCGAAGCCGGGCGCGACCCTCGGCCATATCGGCGAGGCCATCCAGACCTATGCCGAAGCCGAGCGTTGCTCGGTGGTGCGCGATTTCTGCGGCCATGGCCTCGGCCAGCTTTTCCACGATGAGCCGAATATCCTGCATTATGGCCGGGCCGGCGAAGGCGCGGTGCTGAAGCCCGGCATGTTCTTCACCATCGAGCCGATGATCAATCTGGGACGCCCGCATGTGAAGATCCTTGCGGATGGCTGGACCGCCGTGACGCGGGATCGCTCGCTCTCGGCGCAGTTCGAACACACCATCGGCGTGACGGAAACAGGGGTGGAGATCTTCACCCGCTCACCGACGGGGCTCGATTTCCCGGCCCAGCCGGTTCCACCAAGGCCGACAATCATCCCCTGAAGACGCATGACTGACAGCGCCTCCCCC
This sequence comes from Beijerinckiaceae bacterium, assembly GCA_025458025.1. Classification (GTDB taxonomy): domain Bacteria; phylum Pseudomonadota; class Alphaproteobacteria; order Rhizobiales; family Beijerinckiaceae; genus Rhabdaerophilum. The sequence goes on from JALOTF010000093.1 coordinate 1,595, forward strand.
TCCCCCCGCCAGAAAGGCAACGGCTCACGCAAGAAGGGTCTGGGGGAAGCGAACGCGCGGATCGCGATCGGTGAAGCCAGCGCGGAAACTCCGCATTACCACGGCCATCGCGAGCGCCTGCGCGCGCGCTTTGCGGATGGGCCGGATCTCCTGCCCGATTACGAATTGCTGGAACTCGTGCTGTTCCGCTCTATCCCCCGCGCGGATGTGAAGGGCCTCGCCAAGGCGCTTATCGCGCGGTTCGGCAGCTTCGCGGAGGTGATGGCCGCAGCCCCCGAGCACCTCGCGGAGGTGAAGGGCGTGGGCCTGGCGATCGTGCATGATCTGAAGCTGGTGGAGGCTTCAGCGCGGCGCATCAGCCAGGGTGCCATTCGCGGCCGCCAGGTACTGTCTTCCTGGGAAGCCGTGCTTGATTATTGCCGCACGGCCATGGGCTTTGCCGAAATCGAGCAATTGCGCGTGCTGTTCCTCGACAAGAAGAACGGCCTCATTCGCGACGAGATGATGCAGAAGGGCACGGTGGATCACACACCGGTCTATCCGCGCGAGATCATGCGGCGCGCGCTGCAGCTCAACGCCTCCGCCATCATCCTCGTGCACAACCATCCTTCCGGCGACACCACGCCCTCGCGCGCGGATATCGAGATGACGCAGGAGATCATCGAGCACGCCGAGGCGTTGGGCCTCACGGTGCATGATCACCTGATCATCGGCCGGAAAAGCCATGCGAGTTTCCGCTCGCTCGGCCTGATCTGAGCCGCCGCAGATCCTGAGCCGGATTGTTGCCGAATAACGCGATTTAAACCTTCTTTGCGCTAAAGGTTGGAGAAATTTTGTAACAGTTGAGTTGCGTTGGTTCCCCGGGATGGTCTCCAAGAAATCCAAGACCGGAAGCAGGCATTCTGTGTCGATTTCGCTCATCCCGGTCGCACTGCTCGTGCTGTGCGTGATGGGGAGCATCGCGCTGGTGGCCCATTCTGCGGCGATGCGCCAGGTGAGCGTCGAGCTGGAACGCGAAAAACACCAGATCACTCAAAGCTTTCACTATGAAGCCGAAGGCCTCCTGACCTCTCTCTCGCGCGATGAGAGCCTCGGCGATCTCGTGCGCTCCGGCCAGTCGCGTGCGGATATCGAGCGCGCTTTGGGGAACCTCGCGCGCCGGCAGATGCTCGATTACGCCATACTGGTGAGCCGCAACGAGGGTGTGGCTCTGGGCGAAGCAGGCGAAGCGGATACGCTTCTCCAGCGCGCGCGCGTCGCGCAGATTCTCATCGATAATTCCCGCATGCGCGGCATGGAGGGCGCCACCATCGGCATCGGCCGCGAGGCGCGCGTGGTGCAGGACGGGGTGAGTCTGCTAACCCTCTCGACCCTGCCGATTGGCCGCAATCTCGTCCTGCTTGCCACCCGGCCCGTCACGTCCTCGACCATGCGGCGGCTTTCCACCATGCTCGCCGTGCCCAACCTGCGCATGATTGCGGGGCGCTCAACGCTCGAATCGAGCCTGAGTATCGCAAGCCTCGATGGCCACAGCACCATGTCGGTGATCTGGGATCCGGCGCGCGAAGCCTCGGATATTCTGGGCGAACTCGCCCTGTTCGGTTTCGTCGGCACATGCCTCGTTGCAACCGTGGGCCTGATCCTGTTCCGGCGCATCCGGCGATCCACCGAGGAAATCCTCCGACGCGAGGCGCAAGCCAGTCACGAAGCCCGGCATGATGCCCTTTCGGGCCTGCCGAACCGCACGGTCTTCATCGATGCCCTGAGCGAGAATATCGACGACCTGCCCCATCGCGACCATTCCCTCGCGGTGCTGCTGCTCGATCTCGACAAGTTCAAGGATGTGAACGATACCTATGGCCATGCTGCCGGCGACCGCGTGCTTGTGGAATTCGGCGCACGCGTACGCCCGCTGCTGCGCCAGACCGATGTGCTCGCGCGCCTCGGCGGCGACGAATTCGCGGTGCTTCTACCCTCCATCCGCTCGCATCTCGATGCCACGCGCCTCGCGCAGGCCATCGTGGATGCCGCGAACCGGCCTTTCGTGATCGATGGCATCGACATGCGCATCGGTGTCACGGTGGGCATCGCCATCGGCCCGAGCGACGGCACGGACAGCGCGACCCTGCTGCGCGCGGCGGATACCGCGCTCTACCGCGCGAAAAACGAGGGGCGGAACCGCTTCAACCTCTACGAACACCGGATGAACGAGCAGGAGCGTATGCGCAAGCTCGTGGATGACGAGTTGCGCGGCGCCATCGAGCGCGATGAACTCACGCTCGTCTACCAGCCACAGGTGCATGCCGATACGGGCCGCATCGCCTCGGTGGAGGCTCTGGTGCGCTGGCGACACCCGGTGCATGGCATGATCTCGCCGATCATGTTCATCTCGGCTGCGGAAGAGCGCGGCCTCATCGTGCCGCTGGGCGAATGGGTGATGCGCCGCGCCATGCGCGATGCTGCCCGCTGGCCCAAGCTGCGCGTGGGCGTGAATGTGTCGGCCGTGCAGTTCCGCCAGAAGGATTTCGTGACCTCGGTCGCAGGCGTTCTAAAGGAATGCGCGGTGCAATCGCACCAGCTCGAACTCGAACTTACCGAGGGCGTGCTCGTGGAGGATGCCGACCAAGCCCAGGCCGCGATGATGGAACTGCGCGCCCTGGGCGTGAAGCTGGCGCTCGACGATTTCGGCACCGGCTATTCTTCGCTCATCTATTTGCGCCGCTTCGCCTTCGACAAGATCAAGATCGACAAGTCCTTCCTCGACCAGATGGAAGCGACCGGCGAAAGCGCGATCCTGGTGCATTCGGTGGTGCATCTCGGGCGCGCGCTGGGGCTGGAAGTCACCGCCGAAGGTGTGGAAACCGAGGAACAGCGCCGCTTCCTGCAGGCCGTGGGCTGTCACCTGCTGCAGGGCTACCTGTTCTCGAAGCCGATTTCGGCCGAGCAACTCGATGAATTGCTGAAGGTCGAAGGTGATATCAGCCAGGCTCCGCCTCGGCAGATCAGCGCCGCGTAAGGCTCAGACGATAAGGAACGCCAGTGATTTCAGGATCGCCAGCGTGATGACGATCGTCAGCAGCACAGCGAAGATGCCCGCCAGTGCCCCGAGCAGGACAACAACGCCGTCGCGCTCCGCAAGGCCAAGGCCGAACAGGATCACCGCGAAACCCGGCGCGATCCCCCCGAAAAACGGGATTGGCGCCATCAGCGCCACGGCGAGAACCAGCAAAACCCCGCCGATGACGCGCGACATGCCCGGCGTCGTCAGCCCCAGCAGGCGCGGACGCATCAGGCTTTCTACCTTGCGCAGGGTGGGCGTCGCCTTCTGAACCACGCGGGCGAGATCGACGCGCTTCAGTCGCCTCTGCCCCACCCAGCGCGGCAGCAGCAGGTGATCCTTCCCGATAACCATCTGGAACGCGATGATGCCGATGATGAACCCGCAGAGGATGGGCAGACCCGGCACGGGCAGCAGGTTCGGCAAACCAAACAGCACCAGCACGATGCCGAAACTGCGGGAACCCAGCGCGGAGATAATGTCATCGACGCTCGGCTGGTCAGCGAGACGGCTTTCACTGCCCCTGGGTTCGAGCAGGTCGGCGAGAATTTCGTGAATCTGCAAGATGCCCCGCCTTGGTAACGCCCGAGCCCCACGCTTCTAGCGGTCGTTGGCATTCTGGCAAGGTGTTGAGACAGAGGGCGCCACAAATGCCGTGCCCATCCTTTCGTCTGTTGCCGCCTTTCCGGCCTTGACGGCGCGCCCCCACTGTCACCTTCTGTTAACCCATGGGGCGTGCGTGGGTGCGAGTTGCGGGACTGCTGGTCCTGCTGGCGAAAGCCGGCATGCCGACCGTTGCCTTGGCGCAGGATGCCGGCTTCTTCGGCCCACCGGAGACCCCGAAGAAACTCGGCGTCGCCTTCGTGAATGTCACCGCTTCGGATTGGGAATTCTACGTCTCCAGCGGTGCCAAGCTCGCGCCCTTTTCGGGCCTCGACCAACCCGGCTTCCGCCTGCTCTATAGCCTCGGCACGAAGCTGCGCGAACAGGATCCGCTGGTGCTCGGGCGGTTCAATCGCTTCGCCGGCGGTCGCGTGCTCATGGGATACGAATGGCATTGGGGCTCGCTCGCAGTCACGACCCTTGTCGGCCCGAGCCTCAGCCTTCATTCGCCCTGGGAGCGTGCGGTGACGCGCTATGAGGGCCGGCTCGGCGCGGCAGGGCTCATCGAATTCTGGCAGAGCTGGAACAACCACCCCACCCTGCCGAATGGCTTCACGAGCGGCACATTGGTGCTGGATGCCGCCGAGGCCAGCGCCTTCCTGCGCCTGCGCCACGGCTTCGCGACGGGCTGGCAGAACCTGGCCATCGGCCCGGAACTCTCGTTCTCCACCGGCCAGCGGCGCACCGCCGGAGCGCTTGTGGGGCGAGACTCTTGGTTCAAGACCCGCATCGGCCTGCATGCCAATGGCCTGAGCTTCGGGAATTTCGGGCTCAACGCCTCGGCGGGCTATGAATGGCGCATCCGCCAGCGCTCATCGGCCTATGCCGAGATCACCGCGCTCTATTCCTACTAGGCCCGCTTTGGCGCGACCCGATCCAGAAACGCCGTCGCCTCGCGCGTGATCTCCGCGCGTCGTTCGGTGGAGAACCGCTGGAGATTGCGATAGGGCATGGCCATGCGCGGATTTTTGGCGAGCTTCGCTTCGTTCTCGATCAGGAAGTTCCAATAAAGCGGATTGAACGGGCACGCCTTGGGGCCGGATTTCACCTCCGGATCATACCGGCAACCCGCGCAGTAATCTGACATGCGGTCGATATAGGCACCGGACGCCGCATAGGGCTTCGAGGCCAGCAAGCCGCCATCCGCGAACATCACCATGCCGTGGACATTGGGCAATTCCACCCATTCGAAAGCATCGGCATAGACCAGCAGATACCATTCCTCGATCTCGCGCGGTGCCACCCCGGCGAGCAGCGCAAAATTCCCGGTCACCATCAGGCGCTGGATGTGATGCGCATAGGCATTGCGCTTGGTGGCGGTGATGCACTCCTTCAGACAGGCGAGATCGGTGTCGCCGGTCCAGTAGAAATCCGGCAGCGCACGATTTGCGCCGAGCGCGTTGGTTTCCGCGTAGCCTGGCATCTCGTTCCAGTAGAGCCCACGCACGAACTCCCGCCAGCCGATGACCTGCCGGATGAAGCCCTCGACGGCATTGAGCGGCGCGCGCCCTTCATAGTAAGCCCGCTCCGCCGCCCGGCAAAGCTCCATCGGCGTCAGCAGCCCGATATTCAGCGCAGGCGAAACCAACGCGTGATGCAGGAAGTCCTCGCCACGTTTCATCGCATCCTGAAAGTCGCCGAAGCCTTCCAGCGCGACCGCGATGAAATGATCGAGCGCCTTCAGCGCATCATCCCGCATCACCGGCCAGCCAAATGGCTCAAGATCGCCGAAATGGTTCGGGAAGCGCTGTTCCACAAGCGCCAGCACCTCGCGGGTGATCGCATCCGGCTCGAAACGCAGGCGGCGCGGCGGCTTGTAGCCCGTGGGCAGGCTCTTGCGGTTCTCGGCGTCGAAATTCCATTGCCTGCCAAGAGGTTCGTCACCCTCCATCAGCAGGCCGGTCTTCCGCCGCATCTCCCGATAAAAGAACTCCATGCGATAGGTCTTGCGGCCCTTCGCCCAGCTCGCGAACTCGTCGCGTGTGGCAACGAAGCGATCATCGCCTCGGATCTCCACCGGAACCGCCAAGATCTCCCGCCATTCCAGTATCGCCTCCCACACCCGCCATTCGCCGGGCTCGGTGACGATAACGCGATCCGGCTGATGCCGCTGAAGCGCACGGCGCAATTCGCCCTCGAAGGAGCCGGAATTGCCGGGCGCGTTGAGCGTCACGTAATCGACCGTGATGCCCTCGCCACGCAATTCTTCCGCGAAATGCCGCATCGCCGAGAAAATCAGCGCGATCTTCTGCTTGTGGTGGCGGACGTAAGTCGCCTCGTCCGCGACCTCGACCATCAGTACCACGTCACGCGCGGGATCGAGATCGGCGAGGCTTGACAGCGACCGCGTAAGCTGGTCGCCGAGCACGAAACGCAGGGTTTTCATGCGGTTTTCCGCTTCTTCGCGTCCGCGCGGCAGCGATCGGAGCAGAATTTCACCTCATCCCACACCTTTTCCCACTTTTTCCGCCAGGCGAACGGGCGGCCGCAGGTGAGGCATGGCTTTTCGGGCAGGTTCTGCTTCTTCACGCCGCGCGGCATCGTCAGCCCTTGGTGCGAAGAGTCGAGCGCCCGCCATCGACCCCGAAGACCTGCCCGGTGATCCAGCCCGACTGAGCACCCGCAAGGAAGGCCGCGAGGCCCGCGACATCCTCTGCCTCACCAAGGCGCTGGAGCGCGTGCATCTCGCCGATGGCCTTCGCCATGGCCTCGTTGCCCGTCAGCGATTTCGCGAGCGGCGTCTTCGTCAGCGACGGCGCGATGGCATTCACACGCACTTTCGGGGCGAGTTCAGCGCCCAAAGCCTTTACGAGCCCCTCCACCGCGCCCTTCGCCATGGAGACCGAGGCATGCGCCGTGAAGCCCTGCGCCACCGCTACCGTGGAGAACAGCACGACCGAACTCGTGGCTTCCGCCGCCTTCAAAGCCGGCAAGGCGGCCTGCACCACAAGCGCCGCGCCCAGCGCATTCACCTGAAAATCGCGCGCAAAATCCGCTTCCGTCAGGCGCGGCAGCGGCTTCAGGTTGATGGTGCCCACGGCATAAACCAGGGCATCGAGGCTCGAAAATCCGCTCTCGCCCATCACGCGGGCAAAGAGGCTCGCATCGGTCACATCACCGGCGGTGAAGGTAGCACCCAGCGGCCGGGCCACCTCGGCAAGCTTGCCCGCATCGCGCCCCACGAGATGCAGGCGAAAACCCTGCGCTGCGAGAAGTTTCGCCGTTGCCGCGCCGATTCCGCCCGCGCCGCCATAGATCAAGGCTGTTCTGGTCATGAAAATCCCGTCCGTCGCGAGCCCTCGCGCCCGCCCCTTCCCTTACGTGCGGGAGGCGGCGTTCGGACCAGCAGCGCGCGCGAGATCAGCACGCGTATCGATATCCGCGAGGCTGCCGGGATCCTCGACCGGCACGAGGGCGACATCTTTCCGCGCCTGCAACAGTTTGCGCGCGCCCTGATCGCCGGAGAGGTGCTGGAGATCAGGAAGAACCTTGCGCATCAGCAGCACGGGATGGGCCCATTCCGCACCGAAAACCGGCACAAAAGCCGCCTTTTCGGGTGCGTTTTGCGCGGCTCTGTCGAGCGCTTGAAGCGTTTCGCGAGCAATCAGCGGCATGTCGCCGAGCAGGATGAAGGCGCCGTCGATTTCCGCCGGAAGCGACGCAATACCCGCCTTCAGCGAGGTCGAGAGACCATCCGCGAAATCCGGATTATGCACAATGCGCATGCCCGCTTCCGCCGCGAGAGCCTCCACGCCCTCGCGCCGCGCGCCGGTGACCACCACGCAATCCGCCAGCGGATATTCCCGGGCAAGACCAAGCACATGCGCAAGGATCGGCTTGCAGTGAAACTCTGTCAGCAGCTTGTGTCCATCCTCGAAACGGGAGGATTGCCCGGCCGCGAGAATGATCGCGCCGAGCCTCACATCTCCTCTCCCGCGCGCGGTTGCGGCCGCGAGATGATCTCCATGAGGAGGCCGCCGACGCCCATCGCGCGGATCTCGCGGGATGTCACCGGCAGATCCGCGAAGAGCCGTTCCAGCACCCAATCGAAGCCGTTTTCGGCCGGCGAACGCGCGCACCCCGGCGCGCCGAGTGCGGGCTTGCCCGCCCATTCGGCCAGCAGCAGCAGGTTGCCCGGGTCCACCGGCATTCCGAGATGCACGATCCGGCCGCCGGTTTGCGCAAGCGCGGCGGGGATCACGTCACGGCGGTCGGAGATCGCCGCCGCGCCGAAGATGATGAGGATATCAAACGCTGCAGGATCAAGGGCTTGCATGGCATCTACAAGCGCCGCCTGCCGGTGCGGCAAGCGCTGTTCGAAAGCGATTTCGCCCCCAAGCGACGCCACCCTTTCCGCCGTGATGCGCGCGGTTTTCGCGAGCACCGAAGGCTTCATGTCGGGTGTCGATAGCAAGATCAAGCCCACGCGCTTCGGCCGGAAAGCGGCGACGCGGATGGGCGGCACGGCAAGCGCCTGCCGCCCCGCCTCCACCACCGCGCCCGGCAGCGCGAAGGGTATGATCTTCACGGTCGCCACCATTTCACCTGCCTTCACACGCCGGAAGGGCAGCAGGGTCGCCAGCGTCATGCCCTCATCAGCTGCATTGAAGGCATGGATTGCCGCTTCATCCAGCAACAGCAAACCGTCGGCTTCAGCGAAAAGGTTCACGCGGCCCGTGAAAGCCTCGGCGCAGCGCACGCCTTCGCCCGCCGCAACGCCCGCGAGCAGCCGCGCGGCCTCATCCTCCGGCACATCGCCGGGCGAGAGTCGCGCGATTGTCACCTCAGCCACGCCTGCCGCCGCAAGGCTCGCGCAATCCGCCGTCGTCAGCCCATGCCCCTTGGGCAGCACCTTCTCGCCCGCCCTCACCTTATGGGCGAGCACGCCGCCCTCGGCCTCGCGAACGGGAACGGTGCCAAAGAACATCACGCCGTCCGGCGCTTCGCGCGCATCGCGGAAATGATCTCACCGAGGATCGAGACCGCGATTTCCGGCGGGCTGACTGCACCGATATCCAGCCCGATCGGCGCATGAATTCGGGCAGTCTCATCCGCAGTAAAGCCTTGCGATTGCAACCGTTCCACCCGCTTGGCATGGGTCTTTCGGCTGCCGAGGGCACCGATATAGAAGCATCGCGCCTTCAGTGCCGCGACGAGACCCGGATCGTCGATCTTTGGATCATGCGTCAGCGCCACAAAGGCCGTGAAACGGTCGGGCTTCACACGTGTGAAGGCCTGATCCGGCCATTCCGCGAGGAGCGTGACATTCGGAAACCGCTTGGGCGTGGCGAAGGCCGTGCGAGGATCGATGATCGTGCAATCCAGCCCCGCGAGCCGCGCCATCTCGGCCAGGGCCTGGCTGATATGCACTGCCCCGGTGACGATGAGCTTCACCGGCGGGAGATGGACGTTGAGGAAGGCACTGCCGCCCTCCGTGAGGCCACTCTTGCCGGTGCGGAAGGCCTCATGGAGCGCATCGGCCAGCGGGTCGGCGGATACCTCCTCCGGCGTCACGAGGCGGGTTGAGCCGGTCGCCATCTCAGTCACGAGAATGGTCGCTTCGCGCGCGGCAATGCGGGCATTGAGCGCGGAGAGGAGCGCGAGCTTCACGTGAGCGGCTCCACGCGGACGGCGATCTTGCCGCCGCAGGAGAGGCCGACGCGCCATGCGGTTTCATCGGCGACGCCGAATTCGAGATTGCGGGGCTGGCCGCTCTCGATCACCTCCAGCGCTTCCGCTACCACCGCGCCTTCGACGCAGCCACCGGAGACGGAGCCTTCGAAATTGCCTTCTGAATCAATCACAAGGTGAGAGCCTACGGGCCGGGGCGCGGAGCCCCAGGTCTCGATGACTGTCGCGATTGCCACGCCCCGCCCCGCCTTGGCCCAGCTTTCCGCCCGCGCCAGCAATTCGGAATCGTTGAGGTTCATCGGGCCCCTCCCTTGAGAAAGCGTCGCGGATCGGCATCGGCGCTGCGCGCAGCCGAGAGCGCCTCACAGAGATCGCTCATGGCGGCGAGATTATGGAGCGTGCGGAACTCGTCAACCGCCGGCAACATCGCGCGGATGCCGGCGGCCTTCGCCTCGAAGCCATCATAGCGCAAAAGCGGATTGAGCCAGATGAGCCGTCGCGAGAGGCGATGCAGGCGCCCTATCTCGCGCGCCAGCTCCTCCGTGCCCTCGCGTTCGAGGCCATCGGTGATAAACAGCACAATCGGCCCGCCCGCCATGACGCGACGGGCGTGAAGGCGGTTGAACTCGTGAAGCGCCTGCCCAATCCGCGTGCCGCCATCCCAGTCGCGCACCATTTTCGAGGCACCGGCGAGGGCCAGTTCCGGGTCGCGCGTGGTGCGCAAGGCGCGCGTGATGTTGGTGAGCTGGGTGGCAAACGTGAAAGCGTGCACGCGCCGCCCGCTTTCCGCAAGGGCATGCAGGAAATGCAGGAAAATTCGGCTATACTGGCTCATCGAGCCGGAAATGTCGCAGATCGCGACCAGAGGCGGCATCTCCTCGCGGCGCTGCCGACGCTCCAGCGAAAGCCCCGCACCGCCACCGCGCAAGCTCGCCCGCAGGCTCGCGCGCATATCGAGCGAGGCCCCTCGCGGGTGGGCAATGAAGCGCCGGGTCTTCACCTTGTGGAGGGGAAGCGTGAGCCGCGCGATCTGGCGTTTCGCCTCGGCGATTTCTGCCGTGGTCATGCCTTCGAAATCGCGGCTGCGGAACACTTCGATATCGGACACCGTGAAGCGAGAATCGAGGTCGAGTTCCTCCTTGGGCTTCGCATCCGCCGGGGGCTCACGGTTCTCGTACATCGCATCGGCGAGGCGGCGCAGCGTGTTCTTGCGCTTGTCCTCGGGGTTAGTCGGCGCGATGGGCATCAGCACGGACATCATCTTCTCGACCAGCGCGCGCCTGCGCCAGAACAGGCGAAAGGCCTGATCGAAGAGTTCCGCATCCGGGCGGCGCTTCACGAACACGCTTTCGAGTGCCGCGCGGAATTCCTCGCGATGGCCGAGGCCAATGGCCTCGACGGCGGAGACGGCATCGAGCGCCGCACCCGGCCCCACCTTCATGCCCGCGGCGCGAAGCGTGCGCGCAAAATAGACGATATTCTCCGCGAGATGCCCGCCAATGGCGGTTTCAGGCGCGCGCGCCACGGCGCACCTCGACCGCGTAACCGCGCGGGCCCTTGAGCGAGACGATTGAGTCACCCGGGCCGATCTCGCCCAGTTCCTGCTCGCGATCCGGCAGGATGGCCGTCGCCTTGCCGCCGGTGAAGACGATGACCTGATCGCCCTGCGAAAGCGCGGCTTCCGCCCAGCGGCGGAGGTTGCGGAGGTAAGGCTCGTGACGCCAGTTGCCGGGGAAACCGGGATCAACCGTCACCGC
>JALOTF010000014.1 GCA_025458025.1 Beijerinckiaceae bacterium
ATGGGCGAGCCCAGCGAAACGCGGCACCTCGTGGTGGCGAACGAGCAGGCGATCCTTTCGCCAAACTGGTCAATCCATTCGGGCTGCGGCACCTCGAATTACAGCTTCATCTGGGGCATGGGCGGCGACAACGTGGAATTCACCGATATGGACCCGGTGAACATGGCGGAGCTGCGCTGATGGCCGGCTCCTTCCGCCTCGATGGCAAGCGCGCGCTCGTCACCGGTGCCAATACCGGCATCGGACAGGGCATCGCGTTGGCCTTGGCCGAGGCGGGCGCGGAAGTGGTGGCCGTGGGGCGCTCCTCCATGGCGGAGACCGAGGCGCTCATCGCCAAGGCCGGTGGCATCTGCCACGCGCTGAAGGCCGATCTTGGAGTGCCGAAAGAGCGGCAAGGGCTGATCGACAGCGCCGTGGCCCGGTTCGGCCCGCTCGATATCCTCGTGAACAATGCGGGCATCATCCGCCGGACGGATGCCCTCGAATTCTCGGAGAAGGATTGGGATGAGGTGATGGACCTCAATCTCAAGGCTGTCTTCTTCCTCGCCCAGAGCTTTGCAAAGCATGTGCTGGCGCGCGGGGCCACGGGAAAGATCATCAACATCGCCTCGTTGCTCTCGTTTCAGGGCGGTATTCGTGTCGCTTCCTACACTGCGAGCAAGGGCGGAGTTGCGGGCATCACCCGGCTTCTCGCCTGCGAATGGGCCGCGAAGGGCCTGAACGTGAATGCCATCGCGCCGGGTTATGTCGTTTCGAACAACACGGAAGCCCTGCGCGCCGATCCCGATCGCAATGCTGCGATCCTCGCGCGCATTCCCGCGGGGCGCTGGGCGAACCCGGCGGATATCGGCGGTTCGGCGGTGTTTCTCGCGAGTTCCGCAGCGGATTACATCCACGGCACCATCCTGCCGGTGGATGGAGGATGGCTCGCACGATGACCAGCAGCCCACGCCAGCCCAAGACCGGCGCGCCCTTCGCGCATGAAGCCGATGGCCTCTGGGAGCCGACCGATCCCGGCGTGAAGCGCCAGATCCTCGCGCATGGCCGCGACCTGATGCTCGTGCGCGTGGTGTTCGAGGCTGGCGCGATCGGGGCCATGCACCAGCACCCGCATGCGCAGAACTCATACGTCGAAAGCGGTCGCTTCGAGATCACCATCGCGGGTGAGACCCGCGTTCTCTCCCAAGGCGACAGCTTCTACGTGCCCGGCAACATCCTGCACGGCGCGAAAGCACTGGAAGCGGGCTGCCTGATCGACGCCTTCAACCCCATGCGGGAGGAGTTCATCCGCCCCGCGTGACGCCTCGCCTGCCCTTTTCGCCTGACCAAAAACCCCGGAAGACCGGGGACAAAGCAACCGGAGGAAACCTGCATGACCACCCGCCGCCAGTTCAGCCTGATGGCCTCGGCGCTCGCCGCTGGCCTTCTCGCAAGCCCCGCCAGCGCCCAGACCGTGCTGCGCTCGACCGACATCCACCCCACGGATTACCCGACGGTGGAAGCGGTGCGCCATATGGGCCGCATTCTTGAGCAGCGCACCAACGGGCGCATCAAGATCAACGTGTTCCACTCGGCCCAGCTCGGCCAGGAAAAGGACACGATCGAGCAGACGCGTTTCGGTGTTATCGACATCAACCGCATCAACATGGCGCCGTTCAACAACCTGATCCCGGCGACCAACGTGCCGTCGCTGCCCTTCATCTTCCGCTCGGTCGAGCATATGCGGAACGTGATGGACGGCCCGATCGGTGATGACATCCTCAAGGAATTCGAAAAGCACGACCTCGTGGGCCTCGCCTTCTACGATTCCGGCTCGCGCTCCTTCTACAATTCCAAGCGCCCGATCACGAAGCCTGACGACATGAAGGGCATGAAGATCCGCGTGCAGCAATCCGACATGTTCGTGGCGCTCGTCTCGGCCTTGGGTGCCAACGCGACCCCGATGGCCTTCGGTGAAGTCTATTCGGCGCTCCAGACCGGCGTGATCGACGGTGCCGAGAACAACTGGCCTTCTTACGAGTCGACCAAGCATTTCGAGGTCTCGAAGTTCTACTCGCTGACCGAGCACTCGCTCAGCCCGGAAGTGCTGGTGATGTCCAAGAAGAGCTTCGACAAGCTCTCCAAAGAAGATCAGGGCCTCGTGCGCATCGCCGCGCGGGAATCGGTCGGCAAGATGCGTGAACTCTGGGATGCACGCGAGAAGGCCTCCGAGGCCAAGGTGCGCGCGGGCGGTGCCCAGATCAACACGGTCGAGAAGCAGCCCTTCATCGATGCGATGAAGCCTGTCTATGACCGCTTCGTGACCGATCCGGCCCTGAAGGCGCTCGTCGCGCGCATCCAGGCCGCGAAGTAACCGGTTTCTCCCGGCGGAGGCGGCCTTGTGCCGCCTCCGTCATTTTCCGGCTGATCCGGATCGAACTGCTCGAACATGCTGCCCGGGGGGCGCACATGAAAGCCTTTGCCGCCGCCTATTCGCGCTTCGCTGCGAACCTAAGTTTCGTCTGTCTTGTGGCGGCCGGGATCGGCCTCGTCGCGATGACCGTGATTGTCAGCTGGACCGTATTCGGTCGCTACGTGCTGAACGCCACCCCGACCTGGGGCGAGCCAGCCTCGCTGTTCCTGATGCTCTGGTTCATCCTGCTGGGCGGGGCCGTGGGCGTGCGCGAGCTCGACCACATGGGCTTCGACGTGATGCTCTTCTACATGCGCGGGAAGTGGCGTTCCGGTCTCGTGGTGTTCAATGAGTTGCTGGTGACACTCTTTGGCTGCGCCATGGTGATCTACGGCACGCAGCTTGCCGCGAAGGTCTGGGGCGACCGGCTCCCGATGATCGGCATCTCCAAGGGCTGGGATTATGTGCCGATCGTCGCCGGCGGTGTGCTGGTGATGGTGTTCTCCCTTGAAAAACTGCTGCTTCAGGCAAGCGGGGAACGGCTCCGGCCGATGCCTTTCTTCGCCGGTGGTCATGGCTCGGAGGCCTGAGCCATGGAAATCCTGATCCTCTTTGGCACCTTCGCGCTGATGCTGCTGATGGGCATTCCGGTGGCCTTCTGCCTCGGGCTCTCCAGCCTCGCGACCGTGCTCTACATGGGCATTCCGCCGGTGGTGGTGTTCCAGCAGCTTTCGACCGGCATGAACGCCTTTGCGATGCTGGCGATTCCCTTCTTCATCTATTCCGGCGACCTGATGATCCGCGGCGGGATTGCCGACCGGCTCATCCAGTTTGCAGCGAGCCTGGTTGGCCATCTGCGCGGCGGTCTGGGACAGGTGAACGTCATCACCTGCACTTTGTTCGGCGGCATTTCGGGCTCGGCCGTGGCCGATGCCAGCGCCGTCGGCGGCATCATGATCCCGCAGATGGTGAAGCGCGGCTATGCGCCGGATTACGCGGTGAACGTGACCGCGAATGCCGCGATCATCGCGCTTTTGATCCCGCCCTCGCACAACATGATCATCTACTCGCTCGCGGCGGGCGGCACGATCTCGATTGCCGATCTCTTCACGGCGGGTGTCATCCCCGGTTTGCTGCTGGCTGGCGCGCTGATGCTCGCGGCCTGGCTGGTGGCGGTGAAGCGTGGCTACCCGGCTGATCCGTTCCCCGGCTGGATGACCGTTGCGCGCTATTTCGTGGCTGCGATGCCGGGCATCCTGCTGATCGGCATCATCTTCGGTGGTGTGCGCTCGGGCGTGTTTACGGCGACGGAGTCCTCCTGCGTGGCCGTGGTCTATGCGCTGCTCGTAACGATCTTCGTCTATCGCAGCCTGAGCTTCAGCGGCTTTGTGCAGGCCACACTCGGCGCGGTTCGCACCACGGCGATGGTGCTGCTGGTGATCGGTGCCGCCTCCTCCTTCGGCTGGCTGATGGCCTTCCTGCAGGTGCCGGCGGCGACAATCAGCCTCATGAAGTCGATTTCCGACAACCCGATCGTGATCCTGCTGATGATCAACATCATCCTGCTGGTGCTCGGCACCTTCATGGATATGGCGCCAATGATCATCATCTGCACGCCGATCTTCCTGCCGGTTGTGAAGGCGATTGGCGTGGACCCGGTGCATTTCGGTGTGATCCTGATCCTCAATGCGGGCATCGGGCTAAACACCCCGCCGGTTGGCTCCGTGCAGTTCGTGGCCTGCGCCATCGGCAAGGTCTCGATCAGCGAGAGCATGCGCACGATCTGGCCATTCTATGGCGCGAGCGTCGCGGTTCTGCTGTTAGTGACTTACGTGCCGGGCTTCTCGCTCTGGCTGCCTGCCCTCTTCAAGTGATTGCGATGGAACGCCTTTCTCCCGATATCCTCACCCTCCTTCCCGCAACGGTGATGCGCCACGCCGGGGCACGCCCTTCTGGCCCGCGCATCGTGCATCTTGGCCTCGGCGCTTTCGCGCGCGCCCATCTTGCAGCCTATACGCAGGAGGCCAATGCGCTGGCCGGCACGGATTGGCGGATCGTCGGCGTGAGCCTGCAGCGGCCGGATATGCGCGATGCGCTTCAGCCCCAATCCGGGCTCTACACGCTGGTGACGCGCGCCCCGGAAGGACCGCAGCGTGCGATCATTGATGTCGTGACGGACGTCCTCGTTGCGCCGGAAAATCCGAGTGCCGTGGTGGACATGCTGGCGGATGCGAAGACCCGCATCGTCACGCTCACCGTCACCGAGAAGGGCTATTGCCATCTCCCCGCGAGCGGCAAGCTCAACTGGGAGCATCCGGATATCGTGCACGATCTCGCAAACCGCGAGAGGCCGCGTTCTGCGCCAGGGTTCCTCGTGGCGGGTCTCGCGAAGCGACTTGCGATGGGGCTCGCGCCCTTCACGGTTATGACCTGCGACAATCTCCCGTCGAACGGGCGGGTTCTCGCCGGGCTCGTGCTGGAATTCGCGGAGAAGGTTGACCCCGCGCTGGCCGCGTGGATCCGCAGCGAAGGCGCTTTCCCCTCCTGCATGGTTGATCGCATCGTGCCTGCGACGACACCTGCCGATATCGCCGAAACGGAAGCCGCTCTCGGCCTCCACGATGCCAGCCCGGTGATGAGCGAGCCATTCCGGCAATGGGCCATCGAGGATCATTTCGTCGCTGGCCGCCCCGCCTGGGAGAAGGCCGGCGCGGAAATGGTGGCGGAGGTCGAGCCCTACGAGTTCATGAAATTGCGCATGCTCAATGGCGCGCATTCGAGCCTCGCCTATCTCGGCTATCTTGCGGGCCATGAGACGGTGGCGGAGGCGACCGCCGATCCGCTGTTCGCGGGCTTCCTCGAAAAGCTCTGGGCAGAGATCATCCCCACGGTGCCCGCCCCGCCGGGCGTGGATCTCGCGGATTACGCGCGCCGCCTGTTGGAGCGCTTCCGCAATCCGGCCATTCGTCATCGCACCTGGCAGATCGCCATGGATGGCTCGCAGAAATTGCCGCAGCGCCTGCTCGGCACGTTGCGCTGGCGGCTCGAACGCGGGCTCGCCTCGCCTGCGCTTCTCCTCGGGATCGCCGGATGGATGCGCTACGCCGCGGGCCAGGATGAGAAAGGCCAGCCGATCGATATCCGCGATCCTCTCGCCGCTCGCTTCGCTGAGATTTCCGCTGCCGCGCAAGGCGATGCGGCGAAACTCTCGGGCGGGTTGCTCGATCTTCAGGCCATCTTCGGGGCTGATCTTCCCGCCCGCGACGATTTGCGCACCGCTTTCGCCGGCGAGTTGCGGGCGCTTCTTTCGGGGGGAGCCCGGCAAACGCTTGCGCATTTTCTGAACCAGCCTCCTAATGTGGGGGCCAGTATCCAACGGTCCCAACCATAAGGGCCGGGGCAAACTGAAAAACCAAGGAGGAAACCCCATGATCAACCGCCGCATCCTGTGCCTCACGGGCGCTGCCCTGATGGGCACCGCGCTCGCTACGCTGCCCGCCACCGCGCAGACCAAGCTGAAATGGGCGCATGTCTACGAGACCTCTGAAGCCTTCCACACCGAATCCGTCTGGGCCGCGCAGGAATTCGCCAAGCGCACGAACAACAAGTACCAGATCGAGGTCTTCCCGGCCTCGCAGCTCGGCAAGGAAACCGACATCAACCAGGGTCTGACGCTCGGCTCGGTGGATATCATCATCTCCGGTTCGAGCTTCGCCGCGCGCGCCTTCCCGCCGATCGGAGTGACCTATTATCCCTTCACCTTCAAGAGCCCGGAGCATCTGCTCGCCTACACCAAGGCGGACATCTACAAGGAACTGACGAAGGGCTACGAGGAGAAGACCGGCCACGTCATTACCGCGACGACCTATTACGGCACGCGCCACACCACCTCGAACAAGCCGATCAAGACCTGCGCCGACATGAAGGGTCTGAAGATGCGCGTGCCGGACGTGCCCGCCTATCTCGCCATGCCCCGCTCCTGCGGTGCCAACACCACGCCGATCGCCTTCGCGGAAGTGTATCTCGCGCTGCAGAACGGCACGGTGGAAGCGCAGGAAAACCCGCTGACGACCATCGAGGCCAAGAAGTTCTACGAGGTGCAGAAGCACATCGTGCTGACCGGCCATATCGTCGACCACCTCAACACAGTTGTCGCCAAGGGCACCTGGGCGAAGTTCTCGGATGAGGAGAAGAAGATCTTTACGGAAGTCAGCCAGGAAGCCGCGGCGCGCGCGACCAAGATGATCAAGGCCGACGAGCAGAAGCTCGTGCAGTTCTTCAAGGACAAGGGCCTGACCGTGACCGAAATCAACCGCCAGGAATTCCTTGATGCGGTGGGCAAGGGCGTGACCTTCGAGCAGTTCGGCTATCGCAAGGCCGATTGGGATCGCATCCAGGCCGTGAAGTTCTAAGGCCCTCACTCCTTCGCGGCGCGCCCCGACTTGGGGTGCGCCGTTTTCTCCCCCGAGGGCAGGACGACAAAGCCATGTTGCGCGAGACAAGCGAAACACATACCCCCATCACGAGCGAAGAAATCGCCCGGACCTTCGAGGAAGCGGAAGCTCCCGTGGATGTTTCGGGCCACGGCGTCGAAGATTGGCTGGCGCTGGCCATTTTCTGGCTGATGTGCGGCTGCGTATTCCTGCAATTCTTCACGCGCTACGTGCTCAACAATTCCTTCGCCTGGACCGAGGAAATCGCGATCTACTGCCTCGTGGCCGTGGTGTTTCTCGGCTCGGTGGGCTGCGTGCGCCTCACGCGGCACATCCACGTCGATTTCCTCTACCGAATGATTTCACCGGGTTTGGCGCGTGTCATGGCGACGCTGGTGGATGTCGCGAAAATCGCGGTCTTTTCGTATCTCGCGGTGCTGGTCTGGCGTTATTCGGCGCTCATCGATGACGAGCGCATGACCACGATCGATTTCCCGAAATCGCCGCTTTTCTACATCGTCTTCGCCAGCTTTGTGCTGATGGCGCTGCGCGGTGTGCAGGTGCTTATCGGCAATGTGCGGCGCGGCTATTCCGTGCTTGAGCGCCCCGGCGCCTTTGACGGCTCGCAGGAGGGCTGAACCATGCTGCTTCTGATGGGTGGGTTCGTCCTGCTGATGATCCTCGGCATTCCCGTGGCTGTTTCCATGGTCATGGCCTCGCTTGCCTATATCGCGGTTTATGGTGTCGCGCCCGACGTCATTGTCGCGCAGCGCATGATCGCGGGCGTGGAGAGCTTCCCGCTGCTGGCGGTGCCCTTCTTCATCCTCGCGGGCAACCTCATGAACATCGCGGGCGTGACGGGCCGCATCTACAAGTTCGCGGTGGATCTCGTGGGCTGGATGCGCGGCGGCCTCGCGCAGGTGAATATCATCGGCTCGGTGATCTTCTCCGGCATGTCCGGCACTGCGATTGCCGATGCCGCGGGCATCGGCACCATCGAGATCAAGGCGATGAAGGAGCATGGCTACCCGGTGGAGGTGGCTGTGGGTGTCACCGCTGCCTCGGCCACGCTTGGGCCGATCATCCCGCCCTCCCTACCCTTCGTCATCTATGGGATGATGGCGAATGTCTCCATTGGCTCGCTCTTCCTCGCGGGCATCCTGCCCGGCCTGCTCATGACGCTGCTGATGATGATCACGGTGGCGGTCTTTGCCCGCATCAAGGGCTGGGGTTCGGATGCACCCTTCGCGCTCGCGAAGATTGGCTCGGCGCTGATCGAGGTGGCGGTGGTCTTCCTGTTCCCCGCGGCCGTGATTGGCCTCGGCTATCTCGGCATGTCGGAGAATGCCGCCATCTTCCTCTCGCTCGGCGTCGTGCTGCTGCTCGACTACATCTTCAAGTTCTCGGCCGTGATGGCGCTGATGACGCCGGTCATCCTGATCGGCGGCATGACGCTCGGCTGGTTCACGCCCACCGAGGCCGCCGTGGCCGCCGTTATGTGGTCGCTCTTCCTCGGCCTCGTGCGCTATCGCTCGATGACGATGAAGGCACTCGCAAAGGCGACCTTCGACACGATCGAAACCACCGCTTCCGTGCTCTTTATCGTCACGGCCGCCTCGATCTTCGCGTGGCTGCTGACCGTATCACAGGCTGCGCAGGCCCTATCCGGGCTGATCTTCGCGATCACCGACAACAAGTGGGTGTTCCTGATCCTCGTGAACCTGCTGATGCTGTTCGTGGGTTGCTTCCTCGATACCATCGCGGCCATCACCATCCTCGTGCCGATCCTGTTGCCAATCGTGCTGAAGATGGGCATCGACCCCGTGCATTTTGGCCTCATCATGGTGCTGAACCTGATGATTGGCCTGTTGCATCCGCCGCTGGGCATGGTGCTCTTCGTGCTTGCGCGCGTCGCGAAGCTCTCTGTCGAGCGCACGACCATGGCGATCCTGCCTTGGCTTGCGCCGCTCTTCGCCGCGCTGGTGCTCATCACCTTCGTGCCGGAAATCACGCTCTGGCTGCCGCGCTATCTGGGAATGATCAAATGAGTGCTGCCTTCGCTGCCACGCTCTTCGGCCCCGAAGACCTGCGTTACGTCGCCTATGATCCCGGGCCCCTCGCCCCGGGCATGGTGCGCGTGGAATTCGGTGCGGCGGGCATTTGCGGCTCGGATATGCATTACTTTCGCCACGCCCGTTCCGGCGATTTCCGGATGACCTCGCCGCTCATTCTCGGCCACGAGATCTCGGGCACGGTGGTGGAGATCAATGCCGGGACGAGTCTGAAACTCGGCCAGCGCGTGGCCGTGAACCCGTCGCGCTGGTGCGGCACCTGCCCGGCTTGCCAGGCGGGACGCGAGAACCATTGCGAAAACATCTATTTCATGGGCTCTGCCTCGAAGACCCCGCATATGCAGGGCGGTTTTGCGACAAAATTCGATGCTGTCCCTGCGCAATGCGTGCCGATTCCCGACCATGTGAGCTTCCGCGAGGCGGCTCTCGCTGAACCGCTGGCCGTGTGCCTGCATGCCGTGAAGCGCGGCGGGGATCTCACCGGTCGGTCTGTTCTAGTGATTGGCGCGGGCCCCATCGGGCTCCTTACCCTCCTCGGCGCGAAAGCGGCGGGCGCGGCGAGCCTCGCCGTGGCCGATCTCGCGGCGGCACCCCTCGCGCTCGCGGCGAAGCTTGGTGCAGGGGAAACGCTCGACCTCTCCGCTGATCCCGAGGCCCTGAAGCGCAAGGGTGCCTTCTACGACGTGGTGTTCGAGGCGAGCGGCGCTCCTGCCGGGCTTGCCTCGGCCGTTGCCGCGGCGCGAAAGGCGGGCATCGTCGTGCAGATCGGCAACCAGCCCACCGGCGACATCCCCTTCCCCGCCAACCAGGTGATGGTGAAGGAGATCGACCTGCGCGGCACGTTCCGCTTCGGAACGGAATTCATGGATGCCGTGCGGCTCATTTCTGAAGGCAAGGTGCCGGTCGAAGACCTGATCACCGCCGAATTGCCGTTGAGCGATGCACCCGAGGGCCTGCGGATGGCGATGGATCGCAGCCGGCAGGTCAAGGTCATCCTCACGGCCAACTCTTGAAGGCTTGAAGTATGGAACAAAGCTGGCGCTGGTTCGGCCCCGACGACCCCATCACCCTACGCGAGATCCGGCAGGCCGGTGCCACGGGCATCGTCACGGCCCTGCATCACATCCCCTATGGCGTGGTGTGGAGCGTGGAGGAAATCGAGAAGCGGAAGGCGCTGCTCGCGGCTGACCCGAGCCTTGGCCTGCGTTGGAATGTGGTGGAAAGCCTGCCGCTCCATGAGGATATCAAGCTCGGCGAGGGACCGCTGCAGCGGCATTTCGACGCCTATCGGCAGTCGATGCGGAACCTCGCTTCCTGCGGCATCACGACGATCTGCTACAATTTCATGCCGATCCTCGATTGGACGCGCACCGATCTCGCCTATCCCATTCCCGGCGGCGGACGCGCCCTGCGCTTCGATGCGGTGAAGTTCTGCGCCTTCGATTGCTTCATGCTCCAGCGTCCGGGCGCCGAGGCCGATCACGCGCCGGAGCTGATCGCGCGGGCGAAAACCTGGTTCGATGCGGCGAGCGAGAGCGAGAAATCCGCGCTTCTGGTCAACATCAATGCCGGCCTACCCGGCGCTTACGAACGGTACGATATTCCCGGCTTCCGTCGCATGCTCGACCGCTACAAGGGCATCGGGCGCGACGAACTACGCGCGCATTTTGCGCGGTTCCTGCGCGAGGTGATCCCGCTCGCGGAGGAACTCGGCATGCGCTTCGCGGTGCACCCGGATGATCCGCCGCGTTCGCTTTTCGGTCTGCCGCGCATTGTCTCGACCGGCGATGATCTCGCATTCATCACGGGAGCGGTGCCCTCGCAGGCCAATGGCGTGACCTTCTGCTCGGGTTCGCTGGGTGCCGGGCCCATGAACGATGTGCCGGCGCTTGCCAAGCAATTTGCGCCGCTCATCCATTTCGCGCATCTGCGCAATGTGGCGAAGGACCCGGACGGCTCCTTCATGGAAGCGGAACATCTCGGCGGCGACACCAACATGGTCGCGCTGATGCAGGCCTTGCTCGCCGAGCAGCACCGCCGCAAGAACGAGGGCCGCGCGGATTGGCGCATCCCCTTCCGGCCTGATCATGGCCATGAATTGCTGGAAGATGTGGGGCGGAAGACTCACCCCGGCTATCCGCTGATCGGGCGGTTGCGCGGCCTCGCGGAACTGCGCGGCGTGATGCAGGCGGTGAGCCAGCTGGAAAACCGCCCTCTTGCGTGAGGTATGCCCATGAACGCCCCCGTGCCGCCCCCTCTCGCCCCGCGTAGCCTGCGCCTCCACGCCAGCGACAATGTGGTGATCGCGGTCGATGTGCTGCCCGAGGGGCAGGTGATCGAGGGCGTGCGGGTTAAGGCGCGCATTCCCCGCGGGCACAAGCTCGCGGTGAAGGGCATCGCACCCGGCGAGGCCGTGCTGAAATTCGGCCAGATCATCGGCTTTGCCTCGGCGGCTATCGAACCCGGCGACTGGATTCACGAGCATAATTGCGCTTTCGCGGCCTTCGCGCGGGATTATCACCATGCCGAGGATGGCCGTGAGCCGGATATCCTGCCCGTCGAGGCGCAGGCGACCTTTCAGGGCTTTCGGCGCGAGAATGGCACATTCGGCACGCGCAACTATGTCGGCATCCTCACGAGCGTGAACTGTTCGGCTTCGGTCGCGAAATTCATCGCGGAGGAGATCAACCGCTCCGGCCTCCTGCGGGATTTTCCGAATATCGATGGCGTCATCCCGCTGGTGCATTCCACGGGCTGCGGCATCGCCGAGAAGGGCGAGACGGTGGATGTGTTGAAGCGCACCACCTTCGGTTATGCCGCGAACCCCAATATGGGTGCGGCCATCCTCGTTGGCCTCGGCTGCGAAGTGTTCCAGATCGGCCAGTTCAAGCAAGCCTACGGGCTGAACGAAGGCGAGCGATTCCGCGCGCTGACCATTCAGGAGAGCGGCGGCACGAAGAAAACGGTCGAGGCGGGTATCGCCGCGATCCGCGAAATGCTGCCGGCCGCGAATGCCGTAAAGCGCGAAACCGCGCCCGCCAGCGCGCTGATGCTTGCGCTGCAATGCGGCGGCTCGGATGGCTATTCCGGCATCACCGCGAATGTCGCGCTCGGTGCTGCGGTGGATATCCTCGTGAAGCATGGCGGCACGGCGATCCTCTCGGAAACGCCGGAGATCTATGGCGCGGAGCACCTGCTAACGCGCCGCGCGCGGAACGTCGCGGTGGGCGAGAAGCTCGTGGAGATCATCCGCTGGTGGGAGGATTACACCGAGCGCAACAAGATGAGCATGAACAACAACCCCTCCCCCGGCAACAAGGCGGGCGGGCTCACCACCATTCTCGAAAAGTCGCTAGGGGCTGCCGCAAAGGGCGGCACCACGACGCTGAATGCCGTCTATCGCTATGCCGAGCCCGTCACCGAGAAGGGCTTCGTCTACATGGATACGCCGGGCTACGACCCCGTAGCCGCCACCGGGCAGGTCGCGGGTGGCGCGAACCTTCTCGCCTTCACCACCGGGCGCGGCTCCGCCTATGGCTGCAAGCCTACGCCCTCGATGAAGCTCGCGACGAACAGCGAGATCTTCCACCGCATGAGCGATGACATGGACATCAATTGCGGGGACATTCTCGATGGCGTGAGCATCGCCGAGAAGGGGCAGGAAATTTTTGATCGCCTGCTTGCAATTGCCTCGGGCGAACGCACGAAATCCGAACTGCTGGGCTATGGCGATGCCGAATTCGTGCCCTGGCAGATCGGCGCAACGATGTAACGCCGCAACCGAAACGCAAGGAAGCCGCGCTAACTTCTCCCCGCTTTCAGAAGGAAAGGCCGGGGATGATCGGAGAAGCCGGGCAGATTCTGCTCTTCATTTATCGCGAGTTCTTCTCCGATCCCAAGACGCTGATCGTCATGGGCTTTGTGAGTACGGTCATCCTCGTGCTGGGCCTCACGGGCATCGAAAAGCGCGCGCTCTCCCGCGAGGCGCTGATGAACACGTTCACGACCTTCGCCATTCTCGCGGCCAATCTCGCGCTGGCGCCGCTGGTTTTTCTTGTTACGAGGCAGTTTCAGGCAGGCTATCAGGCGCTGGGTATTCCGAGCATCGATCCCGTTTTCTGGTCAGGCGTGCCGTGGATCGTCACGGCGGTCATCGCGTTGATCGGCAAGGATTTCTGCGATTACTGGTGCCATCGCGCGCTGCACACGCCACTGGGATGGCCGGTGCATGCCGTGCACCACTCGGACAGCCATGTGAACGGCTTCACGAGCTTCCGCGTGCATGTGCTGGAATTACTGCTGATGAAGGCGTTTTACATCACGCTGCTAAGCTGGCTCGGCATTCCGCCCGAGCTTGTGGCGACGGCCTATATCGTCGCGAGCCTGCACAACGCCTATGTGCATTTCGAGGTGGATATTGACCATGGCCGGCTGAACTGGCTCATTGCTTCCCCGCGCTTCCATCGCTGGCACCACGCCGACTTGCCCGAGGCCTATGGCAAGAACCTCGCAAACATGATTCCCGCCTGGGATATGCTGTTCGGCACCTATCGCGCCGCCGGTCCCTGCCATGAGCCGATGGGCCTTGCGAAGGATGGCATTTCCGCCACCGATCCCGCGAAGCTGATGCTACTGCCCTTCGTGATGTGGGGGCGAAGCGCGAAGACCGCGATTTCCGGGCTTTTCACCCGCGCGCGGCGCGTTTAAACGGCAGATATGAGCCGGAAAGAAGCCACGAATTCGCGCGAGCGGCGGGCCAAGCGCCTCGCCATTCGCTACAACCTGCACGTCATGACCTGCCAGAAGCCGGACAAGCGCGTGCTGGCCCATGGCGGCTATATGCTGCGCGACGGCGAGACGATGAAGATCGTCTTCGGGGATCAGGAATATCCGTTTTCCGCCAGCCTCGATGAGATCGAGGCATGGCTGGATGCTCTGGAAGAGAATCAGAAATAACGCACAAGCGTCTGTTTAATCTCTGTTTTTCAGGGCAAGAGAAAACCGGGCATCACGCCCCGATCTCATCCGGGTGCGCCACCAGGCGATGCGCGCCGGCACTCGTGAGTTCATCCGCGCTGCCATAGCCCCAGAGCACGCCGATGCTCGGCATGGCATTCTCGTTCGCGGCGATGATGTCATTCGCGCGGTCGCCGATCATGATCGCATCCCCGGCCCGGATGCCGGTTTCCGCAAGGATATGGCGGATGAGATCGCCCTTGTGGTCGCGTGTGCCGTCGAGTTCCGGGCCATAGACCTCATCGAACAGCTCGATCAGCCTGAAATGCGCAAGGATGGGTTTCGCAAACACATGCGGCTTTGCGGTCACCACCGAAAGGCGGTGCCCCTTCTCCCGGAAATGCTGCAGCCGCTCGGCCATGCCGGCATAGACCACCGCGCGATACATGCCGCCGCCGCCATAGGAAACGCGATAGGATGCAAGCGCTTCTTCCACGCGATGCGTTTGCACGCCCAGCTTCGGGAAGGCTTTCCGCAAGGGCGGGCCGATCACCCAGGTGAGATCCTCGTGCACGGGAACTGGCAGACCCTGCTCGGCAAGCGCGAACTGCACCGCGCCGACGATGCCCGGCGCGGGATCGGTGATCGTGCCATCGAGATCGAAGAACAGATGTTCCGGCAAGTTCATCCGCGAAACCCCGTCGCAAGCACGTAAAGTTCGGAGGAACCCGCGCGGCTCGAGGCTGGCTTCACATGCCGAACAGTCGCAAAATCGCGCTTCAATTCGGTGATGATCGTTGCCGTGTCCCCGCCCTGGAACAGCTTGCAGAGGAAGAAGCCGCCGGGTGCCAGCACCTCGCGCGCGAAGACCACCGCCGCTTCCGCAAGGCCGATGATGCGCAGGTGGTCGGTTTTCTTGTGGCCTGTTGTGTTCGCCGCCATATCCGAGAGCACGCCATCGGCGAGCCCGCCGAGTTCGGCTTTCAGCCGCTCATCGGCCTCTTCCGTGGTGAAATCCATCTCGAGCAGCACGACACCGGGAATGGGATCGACCGGCAAGAGATCGATGCCGACCACGCGCGGATGAGCCTCGGTGGAGCCTACGCGCTGGGCTGCCAGCTGGCACCAGCCGCCCGGTGCGCAGCCGAGATCGACAATCCGCATGCCCGGTTTCAGCAGTTTGTATTTGTCGTCGATTTCCTTGAATTTGAAGGCCGCGCGGCTGCGCCACCCCTCCGCCTTGGCCTTGGCCACATAGGGGTCGTTCAATTGCCGTTCGAGCCATTTCTGCTGGCTGGTCGTGCGCTTGCCGGCCGTGCGAAGGCGCACCGCCATCTCGCGGCCCGAAACCTTGGCTTTGCCCTTTTGCTTGCCCGGCGTGTGATTTTTAGGAGGTTCGCTCATCGACGTCGCCTCTTGAGAACGCCATCGGCGCGCATCATCTCGATCAGCATGCCCTCCCGCAGGCCCCGGTCACCGATTCGCATACTCTCGGAGGGGAAAGCGCGGCGGATGGCCTCGAAAATCGCCGCGCCGGCGATCACGAGATCCGCCCGGTCGCGCCCGATGCAGCCATTCGCGGCGCGTGCGGCATAGGACATGACCAGCAGGTTCTCGATGGCGGCATCGACCTCGGCCTTCTTCATCCAGAGGCCATCGACCTGCCGACGATCGTATTTCTCGAGCCCGAGATGCAGGCCGCCCAGCGTCGTCACCGTGCCGGAGGTGCCGAGCAGATGAAAACCGGCGCTGTCGATGGCGGGGCGCGCGGCCTCGGCAAACTCGGCCAGAAGCTCCAGCGTTTCCGCGACCATCGCCTCAAAGGTCTCGCGCGTGACTTCCACGCCACCATGCTTTTCGGCGAGCGTGACAACGCCTACCGGCAGCGAGGCCCAACTGCGCACGCGGCTGGCAATGCCCGGATCCTGCACACGATCCCGCATCGCGAGCCAGACGAGTTCGGTCGAGCCGCCGCCGATATCGAACAGCACCACGCTCTCGGCTTGCTTATGCGCAAGTGCGGAGCATCCCGCCGCAGCCAGCAGGGCCTCCGAGCGGCGATCCAGCAATTCCAGCTCCAGCCCGAGTTCCTCGCGCACGCGGGCGAGGAAGGCTGGGCCGTTCCCGGCCACGCGGCAGGCCTCGGTGGTGACAAGCCGCACGCGGGCGACATTGCGCTCCTCGATCTTGCGCCGGCAGATCGCGAGAGCTTCCAGCGTGCGCGACATCGCGCCATCCGAGAGGTTGCCTGTGGTGGCGATGCCCTCGCCGAGGCGCACGATTCGCGAGAAGGCATCGACCACGCGGAAGCCATCGCCATCGGGCCGGGCAATCAGCAGGCGGCAATTGTTCGTGCCCAAATCGAGCGCGGCATAGCGCGGATCGCGCCCGCCCGGCATGCCATAGCGCGCGACATGGGCACCGGCGCGCGCGCCAGACCGCAGAAGCGGGCGCGGCGTAGCCACGCTTGCGGACGGCGCCTCGAGGACGCCTCCGCCCGTTTCTCCATCGTCGTCCACGCGCCGCTCCGGCAAATTCGAAAACCTGTCTTTCTGGACATAGCCGAGGGCGGGCGTTCCGGCAAACGCCAAGCCCTGCCTCCACGCGGATGTCTCGCCTTGACCAAGATCATGGACCCTGCTGGACGAACGCGAAACTCTCGGCCAAGCTTGATCGTTCGCCCCACAGGAGTTTCACGCATGCCGCTTCAGCGCATCACCCTCACCCTGGCACGCAGCAAGGATTATCCGAATGGCTCGCAGGCCCACGGCTACGAGATCGTCGCGCCGCTGGATGATGCCGGGCATCTCGATGCCGCAGGATGGGCCAGCGCGAAGGCGGCCTGCACCGTGCGACGTTTCTGGGGCAAGGAGGAAATGGACCTCGGCCACCTCGTCCATCGCGGCGGGCCAAAGGGCGGCACTTGGCTCTTCACCTATGACATCGCTGGCGACGAGGATGACGAATCCGGTTTTCGCTTCGGCGCGCACAGCTTCAATATCGGGGATTACGTCTCGATCCGCGATGAAGACGGTGTGATGCACACGTTTACGGTTAGCCTGATCGAGCCGGCCTGAGCCGGGAAATCAGGCAGCCTTCAGAGCCAGCCCCCCGCGCTTTTGCAGGAAGGCAATGATTTCGGCCACGCCCTCGCCGGTCTTCAGGTTCGTGAAGACCACAGGGCGCGGGCCCCGCTGGTTGGCTGCATCCTTCGCCATGACCGTGAGATCGGCCCCGACATGCGGCGCGAGATCGGTCTTGTTGATCACCAGCAGATCCGATCGCGTGATGCCGGGACCGCCTTTTCGCGGGATTTTCTCGCCCTGCGCCACATCAATCACGTAGAGCGTGAGATCCGCGAGATCGGGTGAGAAGGTCGCGGCGAGGTTGTCGCCGCCGCTCTCGATCAGGATCAGTTCAAGCGCGGGGAATTTCTTGCGCATCTCCGCGATGGCATGGAGGTTGAGCGAGCAATCCTCGCGAATGGCCGTATGCGGGCATCCTCCGGTCTCCACGCCCATGATCCGCTCCAGCGGCAGGGCCTGCAGGCGCGCGAGGATTTCCGCATCCTCCTTCGTGTAGATGTCGTTGGTGATCACCGCGAGATCGCAGGCCGATCGCAGGCGCTGGCAGAGTGCCGCCGTGAGCGTGGTTTTGCCCGAGCCGACCGGGCCACCGATGCCGACGCGAAGGGGCCCATTCATTGAAACGATCCTGTCATGAGCGGAAAAGCCTTCCGTTGAGGGTTTCGTGCCGAAGCGCCATCAGGTCAGCCATCAGGGCCGAGCCGCCGAGCGCGGAAAGCGGCAGGGCGGAGGCCTGCGCCGCTTCGAGAATGAGGGGCTGAAGCTCCGCGAGCCGCTGCTGCGCCTCGCTCTGCCCGATAATGGCCAGACGGATGCCCGCAGCCAGCAGATTGCCCGCGAAGGCTTGCAGATAGCTCGCGGCGAGTACGTCCAGCGGCTGTCCATGCAAGCCACCGGCGAGGCCAACCGCCACGGGAAAGGCGATGTCCCGCCCCTCCTCCGGCCAGAGCATGGCGAGCCGGTCATGCGGCCAGGCACGGCGCACCAGCGCAAGGAAGCTCGCGCCCTGCTGCGCGCTTTCGAGACGGCGCTCGGCGGCCTGCGAGAGCGCAAGCGCGAGATCGGAGAGGTCTGTGAGCGCCGTTGCATCGTCACGCGACGACAGCCGCCACGCCTCCCCGAGCAGGATCGCATCATTTCGGCCCGTGCCAAGGCTGAGGATGTCACCGATCCAGCCCGCGAGCGCGGCGCCGTTCGTGACGATCCCCTCCTCCACAGCCGACTCGATGCCGTGGGAATAGGCGAAGCCGCCCACCGGAAAGGCCGGCGAGAACCACGCCTGACGCTGGAATTCGAGGCTCGTCACGGCTTACCCGTGCTTGTGGCCATGATGATGGTGCGCGTGATCATGCGCATGATCGTGGTGGTGATCATGGTCATGGTGATGCCCGCAGCCGCAACCCGGCCCATGATCGTGATGCGCATGGGAATGCGCCTCGGCATGGGAATGAGCATGCGCATGGTCGTGATCATGGTGATGATGTCCATGATCATGGTGATGATCGTGGCCATGATGATGGGCATGCGTCGCCTGCGCATAGGCCCCGCCCTCGGGGTCGAAAGCGGCCTCGATCGCGCGCACCTGCCCGCCGAGGCCCTGCACCATTGCCTCGATCACGTGATCGCGCCGGATGCGCAGTTTCTGGCCCACGACCTGAACCGGCAGGTGCCGGTTTCCGAGATGCCAGGCGAGGCGCAGGAGATGCTCGGGGCTTTCGGCGCGGATTTCGGCGAGAGGTTCGCTCGCGCCCACCACTTCCACCATGCGACCATCTTCGAGCTTCAGCGCGTCGCCGGTTCGCAAGGCCACGGCCTCGGGCAGGTCGAGCAGGAAATTCAGGCCGCCCACGCCTTCCATGGCGAAACGGCGGCGATGGCGATCGTCGAAATCGAGCACCACGGTATCGGCGGGGTCACCGCGCCAATCTCCCTTGGCGACGACTTCCGTGGCGCGGATCATGCTGGTTCTCCGGGGTCAACAAAACGACTTCAAGCGGTAGCACGGCGCGTGCCAGCGGCGGAAGGCCGGGCACGGAAAATCGCGAGCAGCGGCAGCGAGAGCGCGATTGCCCCCACCACCACGGCCGGGCGCGGCGCGAGCGCGAGCATGAGGTTTGCGTCAAGAATGCGCCGCCACGGCACGCCGGTCGCGAGGCCATACCACAGGGCTTCCAGCCCGGCCGTCAGGGGCACGGCGAGCAGCGCCAGCAGAAGCAGCGTCCACGCATTCAGCCAGCGCCGCTTGTGCAGCACGCGCACGGCCATGAGCACCACGAAAACGCCGATCTGCACCACCTCCTCGCTCACATTGATCTTCGCCTGCAGGAAGGCGTGAAAGATCGCCAGCACGGTGAGCGGATAGATGAGCCGATGCAGCTTGTTCCAGCCCTCCGCCCCCATGCGGCGGATCGCGCCATCGGTGGAGGTCACGCCCAGCGCGACCATCGCCGCGAGGCTCACGAAGCCGATGGTGAGGTAGAAGCGCTTGATGATTTCCAGCGCCACCACCACAAGATCGTAGCGCTGCTGCACGACATACAGAAACAGGTGGATGAGCGTGTAAGCCAAGGCCGCGACGCCGAGCATGCGGCGCAATTGCACGAGCTTCCCCCAGCCGGTAATGAGGCGCAAAGGCGTGATGGCGAGCGTGACGAGCAGCAATCGCACGGCCCACAGGCCGGTTTCATGCAGCGCCACCTCGAGCGGTTTCGCGCCGAGCGTGCCGTTCAGCCAATGCCAGCCGATCCAAAGGCCGGGCGCAATGACGCCCGCGAGCGCCAAGGCCTTCAGCGGCGCGAAGCGGCCTTGGCGGTCTTTCCAGGGAAGCGCGATCTGCATGATCGAGAGATGGCGCGCGGGGCACCCACGCGCAAGTCACGCCTGCGTCAGAGGATTTCCACCCGATCAGGATGGATGATTTCCACGCGCCGCTCCAGCACGAATTCTGCCGCGGCCGCGCGCCAGGCCTTGAGATGCGGGGTCTCAAAATGTGCCGCGAGATGCTCCCGCGTCTCCCAGCGCTCGACGAAGACCACGCAATTCGGGTCGCTGATGCTCTGGTGGAGATCGTAGCTGAGGCAGCCCGGTTCCTTCCGCGTCTCTACAAGGCAATGGGCGGCGGCGGCCCGCACCGCATCCGCAGTGCCGGGCTTGATGCGCATGGTGGCGATCACGAAAATCATGCGGAGACTCGCTTGGCTGAAGACATCCCCGCAACGCTAGAACAGGAAATAGCGCTGCGCGAGCGGCAATTCCTTCGCGGGTTCGCAGACCAGCAACTCGCCATCGGCCCGCACGTGGTAGGTCTCGGGGTCGATGTCGATCTTCGGCGTAGCACCGTTATGGATCATGTCCTTCTTGCCGATGCCACCGCGCACGTTCTTCACGGCCACGAGTTCTTTCCGGAGGCCGAGCCGCCCGCCGAGGCCATTGGCGATGGCCGCCTGGCTCACGAAGGTGACGCTTGTCGCCTGCATCGCCTGCCCGTAGGCACCGAACATCGGGCGGTAATGCACGGGCTGCGGCGTGGGGATGGAGGCGTTGGGATCGCCCATCGGCGCCGCGATGATCATCCCCGACTTGATCACGAGATCCGGCTTCGCACCGAAGAAGGCAGGGCTCCAGATCACGAGATCCGCGAGTTTCCCCGCCTCCACCGAGCCGATGATGTGGCTCACGCCATGCGCGATGGCCGGGTTGATCGTGTATTTCGCGACATAGCGCTTGGCGCGGAAGTTATCCGCGCCCGTGCCGACATCCTCGAGCAGCGAACCGCGCTGCACCTTCATCTTGTGCGCGGTCTGCCAGGTGCGCGTGATGACCTCGCCGATGCGGCCCATGGCCTGGCTGTCCGAACTCATCATCGAGAGCGCGCCGAGATCGTGGAGAATATCCTCCGCCGCAATCGTCTCCTTGCGGATGCGGCTCTCGGCGAAGGCGAGATCCTCGGCAATCGACGGATCGAGATGGTGGCAGACCATGAGCATATCCAGATGCTCGTCGATCGTGTTCACCGTGAAGGGCCGCGTGGGGTTGGTGGATGACGGCAGCACATTCGGCAGGCCCGCGATCTTCATGATATCCGGCGCGATCTTCATGATATCCGGCGCGTGGCCGCCGCCCGCCCCTTCGGTGTGGAAAGCGTGGATCGTCCGGCCCTTGAACGCCGCCACCGTGTCTTCCACGTAGCCGCTTTCGTTCAGCGTATCGGTGTGGATCATCACCTGAACGTCGTGGTCATCCGCGACCGAGAGGCAATTGTCGATCGCCGCGGGCGTGGTGCCCCAATCCTCGTGGAGCTTCATGGCGCAGGCCCCTGCCTCGACCATCTCCACGAGAGCGCCGGGCAGCGCCGCATTGCCCTTGCCGGCGAGGCCAATGTTCATCGGCACGCCATCCACGGCGCGGAGCATCATCTCCATGTGCCAGGGGCCGGGCGTGCAGGTCGTCGCCAGCGTGCCATGGGCGGGGCCCGTGCCGCCGCCGAGCATCGAGGTGAGGCCCGACATCAGCGCATCTTCGATCTGCTGCGGGCAGATGAAATGGATATGCGTATCGAACCCGCCGGCGGTGACGATCTTCCCCTCGCCCGCGATCACCTCGGTGCCGGGGCCGACGATGATATCGACGCCCGGCTGGATATCCGGGTTGCCGGCCTTGCCGATCTTGAGGATCAGCGCGTTGGTGATGACGGTATCAACAGCGCCCTGCGCCCGCGTGAGCTGGCTCTGGCCCATGCCGTCGCGGATCACCTTGCCGCCGCCGAACTTCACCTCCTCGCCGTAGATGGTGAAATCCTTCTCGACCTCGATGAAGAGCTCGGTATCCGCGAGGCGGACTTTATCGCCAACCGTGGGGCCGAACATGTCGGCGTAGATGGAGCGGGGAAGCTTGGCCATGTCAGATCTTCCCCATCACCAGCCCACGGAAGCCGTAGACCTCGCGTTTCCCGGCGATTTCCACCAAAGCGACCTCGCGGGTCTGGCCCGGCTCGAAGCGCACGGCGGTGCCGGCGGGAATGTCGAGCCGGAAGCCCCTCGCCTTCTCGCGTTCAAAGCTC
The DNA here is from genome assembly GCA_025458025.1 of Beijerinckiaceae bacterium. GTDB lineage: Bacteria > Pseudomonadota > Alphaproteobacteria > Rhizobiales > Beijerinckiaceae > Rhabdaerophilum. Next base: position 21,999 of record JALOTF010000014.1, read on the forward strand.
AAGGCTGCGTTCGTCTCGAAGAAATGGTAATGCGAGCCGACCTGAATGGGCCGGGTGCCGGTATTGGCGACCGTCAGCCGAAGCGTCGTGCGCCCGGCATTCATCTCGATCTCGCCGTCCTTGGTGATGACTTCGCCGGGGATCATGCCCGGTCCTCCGGGCGACGGACGAGCTTCTCGATGGCGCGCGCTTCGGCCCGGCGTCCAGCGCGGTAGGCCAGCACGCTGGCAATTACGGTAATGGCGGCGAAGAGGAGATGATCCGGCTCGAAGAGATGCGCGAGTGCCGCAACGAAACCGAGATGCGCATGTTCGCCGGGATGCGCGAAGGTCGCCGAAGGCAGCAGCATAAACAGGCAGATCGCGTATTTTTTCATCACTCGGCCTCCAATTTCAGCGAATGGGTTCGTGCACGGTCACGAGCTTGGTGCCGTCCGGGAAAGTGGCTTCCACCTGCACATCGTGGATCATCTCGGCGATGCCGCTCATAACCTGCGCCCGCGTCAGGATTTTCGCGGCACTCTCCATGAGTTCGGCCACGGAGCGGCCATCGCGCGCGCCCTCCACCACATGGTCGGTGATGAGGGCCACCGCCTCCGGGTGGTTCAGCTTCACGCCGCGTTCCAGTCTGCGGCGCGCGACCATCGCAGCCATGGCGACGATCAGCTTGTCCTTTTCGCGCGGGGAGAGATTCATCGAAGGCCTCGGTTCGTCACTGCAACATCAGAAGCCGCGAGAGCTGCAGATCGCCCCCGGCGGCGGCCCGGACCGCGCTCAGGAAGGCGCGTCGCAGGGCGACATCATTGGAGGACAGGGCACGAGCAAAAACGAGTCCGGAATGGCTGGTGGCCCCGGCCTGCACCGTGGGCTCGCTTCCGAAAGCCTCGCGGATGCCCGCAAGCCGTTCGCCAGCATCGGGCATGGCGAGAATGAGCGTGGCCATGAAAGGCTGCCCTGCCAACGCACCGGGATGACCCGAGCGCGGCTCCTCACCCTTCAGATGGAACTCTTCGGCCAGCACCAGCTTACCACCGATGCGCAGGCGCCAGCGATCTTGCCACGAGCCGGAGGTGAAGCGCTCGCCGCTCGCGATGCGCCCGATCTGCAGCATTTCTCCCAACAGAAGCTGCGAATCCGGTGCAAGCGTGATGGAAAAATCGCGCATGAGCCGCGCACCCTTGTGGATGATCGTCTCCGCCGGAAGCCAGCAGAGTGTCGCGCCGTTTTCAGCCTTGAGCGACATTGTCATGCGCGTCATATCCCCGCCCGACCGGTAAATGCGCTCGGCCGCCGCACCCCCCGCGACATTGACCATCAGCGCCTCGATCGCATCCGGCGTGCGGCGCGGCATGCGGAAGCGAAAAGCTCCGGCTTCATGCCGATCGGTCAGGCGCAGGCGACCCGCTTCCCGGGCTACGGCAAGGCGCAATTGTGCATCCACGCGCAGGCAGGCGGGCAAATCGTTGCCCGGCTCATCTGGCGCCGGGGGTGCAGGCAAGGAATCGAAGTCGAGGCGCATGTTGGTTCCGGTTTTTCCTGAAAGACCATGCATCTCATGGGCCAACACGATCAGACCCAACGAGGTCGCTACCGAGAATAACGGGAACCGAGGAAAAACTGGCGGATTTGCCAGCCCGGGGGAAACCTTTCACAACGTTCCTGCGTAGAGAGAAACGACACGCTCCCTGTTCGAAAGCCGGGTTTCCATGAAAATGATTTTAGGTCTCTTCGCCGTCGCAGCCATCGTCTATCTGGTGCTCGATATGCTCTGGCTGCTGGTCATCGCCCGCGGATTTTACCAAGCCGAAATCGGCGCGCTGCTGAAGCCCGAGCCGGATCTGATGGCTGCAGGCCTGTTCTACATTCTCTATCTCGTGGGCATCATGGTGTTTGTCATTCTGCCCGGCGCGGAAAACGGGCAGATCGTGAAAGCCATGGCCATGGGCTTTTTCTTCGGGCTCGTGGCCTATGGCACCTATGATCTCACGAACTGGGCCGTGATGAAGGGCTTCGGCCCGCGCATCGCGCTGGTCGATATGATCTGGGGCGCAAGCGTTTCGGCCATCATCACTGGCGCTTCCCTCGGCGTCGGGCGGATGGTCGGCTGGGTGGATTGATCGCCCTCACGGTGTGCGGCGAATATTGATCGCGCGATCGAAATCGCGGCCCGCCGCACGCAGCACCGGCGCCAGTTCCCGCACCATATCCGCCGAGCAGAGCGGCCCCGGCGGATTGAGTTCGAGGCGCCGCTCCACATGAAGATGGCCGGTCTCCAGCCGGTAACGCGCCTGATAAGAGCCGTGCTGCTCTTCGACCCGCAGATCGGGCAGAACATCCAGCAGGATGCGTGAATCCGGCAGATGCAGCACCAGATGCTGTTCCAGCCTAAGCGGATGGCAGGCGACCGGCCCTTCCACCCGCTCCCGCAGCACGGGCATGAGATGGGCGAGCGGCGCCCGAAACAGGCGTGGCCCTGCTCCGGCCTGCACGGTCGGCATCGACGCTGTTCCGGTCGGGGCTGCGAGCGCAAAGGTCAGATGCTGGCGGAGCCGATCAGGCCCCTCCTCCATAAATCCGAGGCGGATTGTTCCGGAATGGCCCTGCTTCCGCAGCAATTCCTGTTGCCGTCCCGGCTGCTCCTCCAGGCGCTGGATCAACCGGGCCAGCAGCGGCTTCGCGGTGCCGCGGGCTTCCGTGAGCGATTGGCCATCAATGGCTCCGGCATGGTCGAGGCTCAATTGGGCACGCTGTATCAGGTGGTGATCCGCTGGGCGCAAGGGGCGAAAGCTGCGTCTTTCGATGTGCGAACCATCGATCACCAAAGTAGCCTTGCCGCCGAGTTCGAGATGCGGTGCATCGGAATCGAGCAGTACGCCGTTCACGGGGTCGAGCAGCACCCCTGTTCCCGGAGCTTCAACCAGAACCGTATCGAACAGGAAGACGGGGTGAAGCGTTGGTCCCGGGACCGGACGGCGATTGGAAAGAACGAGCCGGCTCGCCCAGCCGCGCTGTTCCATCTCGGCCATCAGGGCCACGGCATGGTCGAGCGGCCCGGGCAACCGTTCATGTTCGCTCAACGTGGGCGCCGGTTCGGCGAGTGATCGCCCGAGCGAAGGATCGAAGCCGTTCCCACGCTCGTCCATGTTGAATTGTCGCAGAAGCGCCAGCAGGTTGGCCCGGTTTGGCGGCGGCGATGCCACGGGCTCTTTCGGCCGTTTGAGCGTAACTTCAAAGGGCGCCAGAAGCGCTCGCGCCAGATTATCGAGGTTCCCATGGTTCGACAGGCTCATCCGCACCGGGCTCGCGAAGCCGGTTGCCGCGGGCGAGGCCGGTTCGATGCGGCCCTCGAGGATGATCGTTCCGCCTATCAGCGGTTCCTCCGACAGATCAAGGCCCGACATGTCGAGGGTCGTTGCTGGCGTGAGGCCGATGATCTCGATCCGTAATCGTCCCGGCACGGTCGCTGGAAAGGCGAAGGACTGGTCGAGCCCCTGCCCCGGCCCCATCGGGCGCAGGCGGAAAGCGCCCCGCCAACCGGGTGCTGGATCATTGGGCGACGCATCGTGGATGGATTGCCGCGCGTCTTGCGCAGGCTCGAGTGCTGCATGTTTGGCCCCCGCTGGCCAAAGCCGTTCAAGCCGGGCCAGCCCCTCATGAATAAATGGTTCGACCTGCCATTCCCCTGTGCTTGGCAGGGCGGGCCATTCCTGCCACCAATCGACGCGCCATTCCGCGCGGTCAGAAAGATCTATGCGCAGGGTGAGGCGCATGCCTTTCTGTCCGGCCAGCAAGGGCGAGGCAAGGAACAGACCGGGCAAAGCGAGCAGAATGCAACCGATAGCTGCCAGTCGCCGTCGCAGCGAAAAAAGCCGGAACGCCCGCATGGGTTCCTCCTCTCGATGATCCGGAGAAGAGGGCTAGCGGGCGTCCGGCCAAGAAAAGGCTAAGGCCAAGGGGGAGAAGCCGGATTCTTCACCCGGCTGGTTCACCGAAAGGCACGCCAAAACAAGGCTTTTAAGCCAAATCCTGCGATTGTGATTCCGCTTCAGCCGAGCTCTCAGGGGCGCACGAGAATGGTGCCGCGCTCCACGAAGGAGAGCCCGACCTCCTCGCCCACGGCGCGCACCGCATGGGCCTCCGGCGCAATGACGAAAAGCCGGCCTGCTGGCGTCTCAAGGTTGTATTCCGCAACGCCACCCATATAGGTCGCAGTGGCGATCTTCGCCGCGAGCGTGTTCTCCGTGCCGGCTGCATGAAGCCGCACAGCTTCGGGACGGATGACGAGATCGGCCGAACCGGGCGTGAGCCCGCGCGCCGGCAGGTTGAACTGCGCACCACCGAGTTTCACATCGGCGCGAGTGCCCGTCACTTTGATCACCTCGGCATTCACATGGTTCGCTTCGCCCATGAAGGTTGCCACGAAAGTGTTCGCGGGCTCCTCGTAGAGATCGCGCGGGCTGCCGGCCTGCGCGATCTCCGCCGCCTTCATCACCACAATCTTGTCAGACACGGCGAGCGCCTCGGACTGGTCATGCGTGACATAGACCACGGTGACGCCGAGCCGCTGCTGCAACTCGCGGATTTCCTCGCGCATCGAACGGCGCAGGCGAGCATCGAGGTTCGACAGCGGCTCATCGAAGAGCAGCACATCCGGTTCGAGCACAAGCGCGCGGGCCACGGCCACACGCTGCTGCTGGCCGCCGGACATCTCGGATGGCAGGCGGCTGCCATAGCCCTTGAGGCCTACGGTCGTCAGCGCATCCTCGGCCTTGGCATAGGCCTCGGGCTTGCCCATTCCGCCGGAAATCAGCCCGAAAGCCACGTTTTCCAGCACGGACATGTGTGGAAACAGCGCGTAGGACTGGAACACCATCGAGACATTGCGCTCGCCGGCCGAAAGATCGGTCACGTCGCGCCCCCCGATATAGAGCTTGCCTTCGGAGACGCGTTCCAGCCCCGCGATCATGCGCAGCAAGGTGGTCTTGCCGCAACCGGACGGGCCAAGAAGGGTGACGAGCGAGCCCGCCTCGATCACGAGGTCGAGTGGCTTCACGGCGGTCACCGCGCCATATCGCTTGGCGACGCGCGTCAGGCGAACCTCGGCGGCTTGCTTCTTCGTGGTCATGCGGAAACTCCGGCAGGATTGGCGGCAGGGGAATCGGCCTTGCGCCGGCCGAGCTTGCGCTCGCCCACCAGCAGGGTGATCAGCCCGATCGCGGCCATCATCAGGACAATGAGAACAGTGGAATAGGCAATCGCGAGGCCGTAATCGCCGTTGATCACGCGGTTGATGATGAAGACCGTCGCCATCTCATGCTGCGCCGAGACGAGGAAGATCACGGCTGAAACGGTCGTCATGGCGCGCACGAAGGAATAGACCAGCGCGGTGACGATTGCCGGCTTCATCAGCGGCAGCACCACCAGCCGCAAGGTACGGAAGGTGGAGGCGCGCAAGGTCACCGCCGCCTCGTCGAGGCTCTTGTCGAGCTGGCTCATCGCCGCCATGCCCGAACGCACGCCCACCGGCATGTTGCGGAACACGAAGCAGAGGATGAGGATCAGCCCGGTGCCGGTCACTTCCAGCGGCGGGATGTTGTAGGTGAGGATATAGGCGACGCCGATCACCGTTCCGGGCACGCAGAAGGTGAGCATCAGCGCGAATTCCAGCGCGGTTTTCCCGGCGAATTTCTGGCGGGATAGCAGCCAGGCCGCGAGCAGGCCCACAGAGGCCGTGAGCGGTGCCGCGATGCCCGCGAGCTGGATCGTCGTGAAGAGCGACGACCATGCACCACCCGACCAGATCAGGCCATGCGGCCCCCATTCGATCGCGAAGGCACGGCCGAAATGCGAGAGCGTGGGCGTCCAGTCGCGGCCCCAGACCTTCACGAAGCCACCCGCCAGCGCCAGCGTGTAGACCGTGACGGTCAGGATCGCCCAGGGGATCGCAATACCATAGGCCGTGCGCTTCACCCAATCCGGCAGCGGGCGCGCGAGACCCGGATCACCCTTGCCGGTGACGGACACATAGGAGCGCGTGCCGATCACCTTGCGCTGGATGAAGAAGGCAGCGAGCGCGAAGGCGAGCAGAATAAGCGCGAGCGTCGCGGCGCGGCCGAAATCGGCCTGAGCCCCCACGACCGCGAAGAAGATCTCGGTCGAGAGCACGCCAAACGAGCCCCCGAGCACGATGGGGTTGCCGAAATCCGCGAGGCTTTCGACGAAGACCACGAGGAAGGCATTGGCGATGCCCGGCATCATCAGCGGCAGGGTTACGGCGCGGAAGGTGCGGGTGCGATCCGCGCGCAGCATCTCCGCAGCCTCTTCCATCGATGGCGCGATGCCCTGCACCACGCCGATCAGCACAAGGAAGGCCGTGGGCGTGAAGGAGAAGACCTGCGCCAGCAGAACGCCGTCAAAGCCGTAGATCCAGCGGCCCAATTGCCAGCCGAAGAGGTTCTCCGCCGCCTGATTCACGAGACCCGAGCGGCCGAAGATCAGGATTAGCCCGAGGCCGATGACGAAAGGCGGCGTGATGATCGGCAGAACCGTCAGCAGGCGCATGCCCTTCTTGAAGGGGAAGCTCGTGCGCGTCACGATCAACGCGAAGCAGAGGCCGAGAATGGTCGCGCAGGTCGCAGTCGAGAGCGCCAGCGCCAGCGTGTTCCACGCCACACCGCATTGCGATCCGGAATAGACGCAGGCGAGCCCCCACACCTTCGGGTGGAAGAAGCGATCGACGAACGCCACCCACAGCGTCTGGTCGGAGGGCGGCTTGAAAGCCTGTCCGAGGATCGTCACCACCGGCCAGACCGTGAAGAGGATGATGCAGGCCACGAGGAAACCCACCGAGCCGGCGATGAAGCGGTCGCCGCCGAAGCGGCCCTTCAGCGCGAGGCCTTCCGTGGTGAGGAACAGCAGCGCGAAGAAGCTCAGCGCGCCCCCTGCCCCGATGCCGAATTGCCGCTCGGAGAGTTCACCGAACATGCCCTCCAGACGCGGCGAGAACCAGCCGCGTGGGCCAATCGTCCAGCCTTGCAGGATGAGCATCGCGAGACCGAACAGGCCGAAACCGAACAGTAGCCGGCCCTTCGCCTCGCGGCTGAGGCCGGGGCGCAGCGCAAGTGCCAGCGCCGCCCAGGCAATCAGCACCGGCCAGAACCAGAACCGGCCATGGAACAGAGCCTGCATCAGTGCGGAGGTGGAATCCGCATCGGTGACGAAGGGCGCGAAAAGCGCGGGAATGCTGTGGCCGTTCTGCAGCCAATGCCAGGGCAGAACCACCAGCCCGAGGCTGAGCAGCGACCACCAGAGCAGAACCGGATCTTTGCGGGTCATGGCGCAGAAAACCTTGATGAAAGGGAGATCCGGCCGAAACAAAAGGCCGTGTCATCGCAAGAGGATATGCGGCAATAGCCGGTGAGCGGATATGCACCCGCATTCGGGAGAGCCCGGGCCGAAGCGCATAGGCGCCGGCCCGGACCCTACCTTGATCCTCGACGTGGAGAGTTCTTCCGCTCAGCGCGGAAGCGAGCCGATCTCGGCATCCCACTTCGCGAGAAGCCGGCGACGCTCGGCGGCGGCGCCATATTTCACGAAGTTGTATTCCACGAGCTTGATCTTGCTCAGATCCGGCGCGCCCGGCGGAAGCGGGGTCGCCTTGTTCGACGGCGTCTGCAACTGGCCGCCACGGGTGTAACCGAGCTTCTGCGCCTCGGGTCCGAGCGCCCAATCGTAGAATTTGCGCGCATTCGCGACGTTGCGCGTGCCCTTCATGATGGACATCGAGCCGATCTCGTAGCCCGTGCCTTCGCAAGGCGTGGCGTAGGAGACAGGGAAGCCCGCATTGTTCTCGGTCACGGCGTCATGGACGAAGGAGAGCGACACGGCCGTTTCGCCGCGCGCCACCGCCTTGATCGGGCCGGTGCCGGAGCGGGCGTAGGCCGAGATGTTGGGGTGCAGCTGCTTCATGTAGTCAAAAGCCTGCTGCTCGCCCATGAGCTGCACGAGGGTCGCGATGATCACGTAGGCCGTGCCCGAGGAGTTCGGGTTCGCGACCTGAATCTCGCCCTTGAAAGCCGGCTTGACGATGTCGGCCCAGCATTTCGGGGCCTCGAGGTTCTTCTTCTTCAGCAGTTCGGTGTTGAAGCCGAAGCCGATTGCGCCCGAATAGATGCCGACCGAACGGCCCTTCGAAGCTTCATACTGGCGCAGCGCCCAGGGCTGGAGCTGGTCGTTCAGCGGAGATTTGTAGGCCTCGGAGAGCCCCTCTTCCGCCGCCGCGAGATGCGGGTCGCCCGTGCCACCGAACCAGACATCCACCTTCGGGTTGTCCTTCTCGGCGCGGATCTGCGCAAAGGCCTCGCCGGAGCCCTTCTGCGTCATGTTGACGGTGATACCCGTGTCTTTCTGGAAATTCGTGGCGATGGCCTGGCACCATTCTACCTGCACCGAGCAGAGCAGGTTGATCTGGCCCTGCGCCTGCGCGCCGTTCGTCGCGGCAAAAGCCGTCGCGGACGCGAGAAGCGCCGCCTTCAGGATCTTCGTCATCTCTTCCTCCCAAGAGCCCACCGCGCCCGCTGATCCGCCCTTTGATCGGCGGAACATCCGTGCACTGTGGTTTTACTACATAAGCACGTAGTTTTTATACATGTCAAGATGCTTTGCCGGCGATCCGACGGCTGGTGGCCGGGCGCGGAGCGGCGTGCCGCCGAGTTGCGATGTGGTTTCAGCCCTCGCCGGAAAAATCGTTCGCGAAATGCTGGAGCTGCTTGCGCATCAGCGTGGTGGCCGCCGCATCATCCAGCTCACCGCCGAGCCAGAGCTGGAAGGCCACGCCGAACACCGAGCGACCGCCCACGAAGCCCATCACGCGCGGCTGTTTCCCCGCCTTCTTCAGATCCGGGCCGGATTGCGCATTGCGAGCGATGACGATGAGGCCCCGGCAGAGCGGATCTTCCTTCGCGATCACGGCATCGATGGCGTTCCACGACATCGCGTCATGCTGCAACTCAACAAGCCAGTAATCGGGCTTGAGACCCTCTTCATAGAGCCGTGCGAGCATCATCGCCGTGGTTTCGCCTTCCGGCGGCAAGGCCTCGATCAGCACTTCACGACCAAGGGCCTGTGCGGCGGCGGAGACCTGCTTGATCTCCGGCAGATGCTTCGCGAAGGGCGTTCGTGCATCCGAGCGGCCATTGGCGATGAGCTTCGCGACCTGCCGCGCCGGCCATTCCGTGAGGCGGATGCGCTCGCCATGCGGCACCTGCCGCGCGATCCAGAAATCATGGTCCTCGGCCCGGAAGAGCGCCTCGCGCCCCAGCGTTCCATCGAGGAACATGCCGACCCCGAGGCCCTTGCGCGCGCCGAATTCGTCCGCCGCCTCCGCCGCAGCCTTCACCGCGAGAGCCTTGAAATAGGCAATCTTCCCGGCATCCGCCCCCTGCCCTTTTCCGAATTGCTCGAAATCATGGAGGCCATGATCAATCGAGAGGATTGCGAGCTTCGGCGGCACGGGCCGGCGGTTTGTGGCGTGGTGAAGGTGGTTCAGCACCGGATCATGCCGCAGGGCGTGATGACTCGAACCCTTCTCCATGAAGTGCTTCAGCTCCAGGGCGCTGGGATATTCCGGCGCGCAGAGCAGGCGCGAAACCGCAATCGCGCCGCAGGCATTGGCATAGGCGCAGCATTGATCGATGGGCTCATCGCGCAGCCAGCCCGAGAGGAAGCCGGCCATGAAGGCATCGCCCGCGCCCAGCACGTTATAGACCTCGACCGGGAAGCCCGGCCCGCGAATGCCCTCATCCAGCGTGGCGGGAATCGCCTTCGGGAAAGCGACGCAGCCCTGCGCGCCACGCTTCGCAACGATCAGCGCCTTGGGCGCGAGCTTCCGAATGGCCTTCAGCGCGGCAATCGTATCCATGGAGCCGCCGGCAATGTGGAGTTCCTCCTCCGTGCCGACGATGAGATCGCAATCCGGCAGGATTCCCGCGAGATGCGCGCTGACCGTATCGGAGGCGATGAACCGGCTTTCGCCCGCGCCATGCCCCGCGAGGCCCCAGAGATTCGGGCGATAATCGATGTCGAAAATCACCTTCGCGCCGGTTTCCTGCGCAAGGCGGATCGCCTTCTTCTGCGCTGCATCGCTGTTCGCCTTGGCGAAATGCGTGCCGGTGACGAGCACGGCGCGGGTGCGGGCGATGAGTTCGCGCGTCACATCGCCCTCATCCAGAGCGGCATCAGCGCAATCCGTGCGGTAGAAAATCAGCGGGAAGGAATTCTCGTCGCGCACGCCGAGCAGCACCAAAGCCGTGAGCCGCTGCGGATCGGTCGCAAGGCCATCGACGCACACGCCCTCGCGCACCAGCTGCTCACGGATAAAGCGGCCCATCGCCTCGTCACCCACGCGGGAGATCAACGCAGATTTCAGGCCGAGACGCGCCGCCCCCACCGCGATGTTGGTGGGGCAGCCGCCCACCGCCTTCACGAAACTCGCCATGTCTTCCAGACGGCCGCCGATCTGCTGGCCGTAGAGATCCACCGACGAGCGGCCGATGGTGACGAGATCGAGATCTTTCATCTTAGAGCCCCGGTTCGAGGGGATCAGCGCCGATCCCGACAATGGTTTGATCAAAATCGATGTTCGAGCCGGTCATCAGGCCGGATTCATCGCTCGCGAGATAGAGGCAGGCACGCGCCACCTCCTGCGGATCAATGAGCCGACCGAAGGGCCGATCCTTCACCGCGTTTTCGAGCCAGCCATCCTCGGCACCATGGTAGACGCGCATCACACGCTCCTCGCCGGGCGTGTGCATCCAGCCGATATTGAGGCCGTTGACGCGAATCCGGTGCTTCACGAGGGCATGGGCGAGGTTGCGCGTGAGCGTCGCCAGCGCACCCTTCGACGAGGAATAGGCCGAGAGGAACGGCTGCCCGCCATGCGCGGACATGGACTGGATGTTGATGATCGAACCGGCGATCTTCTCGCGCGCCATGATGGTCACGGCATCCTGCGTGAGGAAAAACGGCGCGCGGACATTCACCGCGAAAAGCTCGTCGAATCGCTCCTGCGTGGTGTCGAAAATCGTGCCGCGATCCGTCAGCCCCGCCGCATTCACCAGAACGTCCACCCGACCAAACTGGTGATCCGCCGCCGCAATGACCGAGCGGACATCCTCCATCTTAGACAGGTCTGCCTGCGCGAAAATCGAGGGGGTGCCTTGCCGAGTGAGTTCGTCGCGGATGCGTGCGCCGCGCGCCGCATTCCGGCCCGTGAGGCAAAGTCCTGCCGCGCCCGCCGCGGCAAAGGCACGGGCGATTGCTTCGCCCAGACCTTGCGTGGCACCGGTCACCACCGCGACCTTTCCCGTGAGGCGACCCACGCCTGTGCTCATTCTGCTTCCCCGCTGCCGCCAGTTTGCCGGCTCAAATTCTTCTCGCAACAGCATTGCCTGAGTCTGTTTGCAATTCTAGTCTCGCCACGAGTTGGAAAGAGCCGGTTGACCGGCGGGGGAAGATTGTCGTGATCGGATTGGGAGTCATCGGCGCGGGGCGCATCGGGCGCATCCATGCGGGGAATGTCGTGGCGCATGCCGGCGCAAAACTGGTTGCAGTGAGTGATGCGCTGCCCGGTGCGGCAGAGAGCCTTGCCGCTGAACTCGGCACGAAGGCCACGACGCGCGAGGCGATGCTCGCAGATTCCTCGATTTCCGGCGTACTCATCTGTTCACCCACCGATACGCACGCGGATTTCATCGAAGAGGCCGTGAAGGCCGGCAAGGCCGTGTTCTGCGAGAAGCCGGTGGACCTCTCGTCGGATCGCATCCGCGCCTGCCTGAAGACGGTGGCCGCCAGCGGCAAACCGCTGATGATCGGCTTCAACCGCCGGTTCGACCCCAATTTCGCGGAAGCGAAAAAGCGCCTTGTCGCCGGGGCGATTGGCAAGATCGAGATGGTGACGATCCTCTCTCGCGATCCCGGCCCGCCCCCGGCGGAGTATGTGAAGCGCTCGGGCGGGCTTTTCCGCGACATGATGATCCACGATCTCGACATGGCGCGCTTCCTCCTCGGCGAAGACCCGGTGGAGGTGCATGCGGTCGGCTCCTGCCTCGTTGATCCCGCCATCGGGCAGGCCGGAGATGTCGATACCGCCGCCGTGCTGCTGAAGACCGCCTCGGGCAAGATCGCGCAGATCTCGAATTCGCGCCGCGCGAGCTATGGCTATGACCAGCGCTTCGAGGTGCATGGCGAAAAGGGCATGGTGCGCGCGCAGAACGTGCCGATGACCACCGTGGAAACGGCCAATGCCGAGGGGTTCCGGGCCGATCCCGTGCTGCCCTTCTTCCTGGAGCGTTATGCCGCGGCCTATCGCGCGGAACTTGCTGCATTCCTCGATTGCATGACGAACGGCATGGAACCCTCGCCCTCGGGCGTGGATGGCCTCAAGGCGCAGGTGCTCGCGGATGCCGCGACCGAATCCGCGCAAACGGGCAAGCCTGTCCACCCCGTCTATTGATGAGTATCCAGATGACCGACAACGCGTTGCTCGCCGCCCGTTTCCATGCCGTGCATGGCATGGCGCTGAAACTGGGCGAAACGGCCCTCTCCTATTTCGGCCGCACGGATGCGCTCGAAATCTCGATGAAGGGTTTTCAGGACTGGCTCACCGTTGCCGATGGCACGGTAGAGAAGGAATTCCGCGCGATGATCGCGGAGGCCTTCCCCGGTGATGCCGTGATGGGCGAAGAACAGGGCGGCGGCGCGTCGGATCATCTCTGGATCATCGACCCGATCGACGGCACCTCGAATTTCGCGCGCGGGGATCGCCAATGGTGCATCTCCATCGGCTTCGTGCTGAAAGGCGTGCCGGAAATCGGGCTCATCTATGCGCCAGCCATCGGCGAGATGTGGCTCGCGCGACGCGGCGCTGGCGCGACGCTCAATGGCCAGCCGATCCGCGCAGCGACCACCACCGATCTGCGCCGCTCGACCATCGAATGCGGCTGGTCCACCCGCCGTCCGGTCGAGGATTATCTGAGCGTCGTCGCGCACCTTTACGGGGCCGGTTCCAGCGTCAAGCGTTCGGCATCGGGCGCGCTGGGAGTTGCTCATGTGGCAAACGGGCGCACGGACGCCTACATCGAAGCCCATATCAATTCATGGGATGTCGCGGCCGGGCTGGTCATCGCGGTCGAGGCTGGGTGCCGCACTAATGCCTTTTGCAGCGGAAACTGGATCGCCGAGGGCAATCCCATCCTCGTGGCCACGCCGGGCGTGGCGGAAGAGGTTTCCACCCTTTCGGGCATTGCGCTGGCCCCTTGAGGCTAAACCGCAATTGACGGGGCGGGAAAGACCTGCATTTTAGTCGGCAAATGTCACACAGATGACGCGGGATGCGGAGAAAAAGCCGATCTCGAGATTTGGGAGGAGACCACTATGGCCACACGCCGTTCTTTCGCGCTTGCCCTTTTTGCCGCCACGGCGATGGGCGGGCTTGCCCCGGCCCCGGCGGCTGCGCAGGGCGAACTCGTGCTTTACTGCTCCGTGCAGGAGGAATGGTGCCGCCCGATGGCGCAGGCTTTCGAGCGCGCCACCGGCATCAAGGTCGCGATGACGCGCAAGTCGTCTGGCGAAACCTATGCGCAGATCAAGGCGGAAGCCGCCAACCCGCGCGGCGATGTGTGGTGGGGTGGCACGGGTGACCCGCATCTGCAGGCGGCCGAAGAGAATCTCACCGAGGCGTACAAGAGCGCGAAGCTCACCGAACTCCTGCCATGGGCGGTGAAGCAGGCAGAGCAATCCGGCTTCAAGACCGTGGGCATCTATGCTGGTGCGCTCGGCTTCTCCTTCAACAAGGAGCAGATCGCCCGCAAAAAGCTGCCGGAGCCCAAGTGCTGGGCCGACCTCACCAAGGCGGAATACAAGGATGAGGTGCAGGTCGCCGACCCGAACTCTTCCGGCACTGCCTACACCAAGGTCGCGACGCTGATCCAGCTCTTCGGCGAGGACAAGGCCTTCGAGATGATGAAGGCCATGCACAAGAACATCAACCAGTACACCAAGTCCGGTGCCGCCCCGGCCCGCGCCGCCGCAACCGGTGAGAGCCTGATCGGCATCACCTTCCTGCATGACGCCGTGACGCAAGCCGTGAGCGGCGCGCCGGTGCAGATCGTGGCACCTTGCGAAGGCACGGGCTACGAGATCGGCTCGATGTCGATCATCAAGGGCGCCAAGAACATGGACAACGCCAAGAAGTTCTATGACTGGGCGCTGACCCCGGAAGCCCAGAAGCTTGCGCTCGCCGCGAAGAGCTATCAGGTGCCGTCCAACAAGGCTTCTGAAGTGCCGAAGGAATCGCCGAACCTCGCGGAAATCAAGCTGATCGACTACAATTTCGCGAAATATGGCTCCTCCGCCGAGCGCACGCGCATCCTGCAGAAGTGGGACGCAGAAGTGCGCAACGCACCGCGCCGCTGAGGACAACTCACGTGTGATTTCCGCTCGATGTGGCAGCTTCGAGCGGGATTCCACGATGGTCGCGGAATGAGGGATTCGCCTCCGCTGGCTCGCGTCAGTGCCGAGAATCACACCTGAATGAACGGCTCGGGGGGAGCAACATGCAACGCAGGCAGGCGGATCGGGGGATCGTGGATCTCGGCGCAGCCGGGGTCGCATTGGTCGCGTTTCTGCTGCTCCCCTTCGCCTTTGTCGGCGACATGCGCTCTGGCCTCGGCTGGCTGATGGATGGTCGCTGGGCCTTTCTGTTGCCGGTTCTTGCAAGCCTCGTTGTCGCGTTTCTGGCCCGGCAGGGCGTGACAACCGCCGGGACGCGCCTTACGCTCGCGGGCGGTGGCCTCTTCTGGATGATCCTCTACGGCTTCCACGGGAAGCTGATCGACGATCGTCCCCTGCTGGCGCATGGTCTTGGCGCAGGGCTGATCGCCTCCGCGTTGGTGCTTCAGGGCACGCGTGCGCTGGCGAGCCTCGGCGCCTTCAAGGCGGATCGCTGGGTGGCAACCACCACGGTCACGATCCTCGTGCTGGTGTTGACCTTCGTATTCTTCCCCGTGGCGAAGGTGCTGGGCAGCGCCTTCCTCGACAAGGCGGGGAACCTTGATCTTACCTTGTTCTGGGCCCGCCTGACTGCACCGGATGTCTGGGGCATGGCCTGCTACTACTCGAGCGCCTCTTGTGGTGTGGTGCCGAATACCATCCTTCTGGGCGTGTTGGCGGGCCTGCTTTCAACGTTTCTCGGTCTCGCTTTCGCGCTTCTGGCGCAGCGCGGGGGACTCAAGAATACGCGCGTTTTCGATGCGCTTTCGGTGCTACCGATCATCACCCCGCCTTTCGTGATTGCGCTGGCATTGGTGGTGTTGTTTGGACGGACGGGCATTGTCACGACGTTTCTCGACAACTGGTTCAACATCCCGCGCTCGCGCTGGATTTACGGCCTGCCCGGCGTGCTGATCGCGCAGGTGCTGTCACAGACGCCACTGTCCTACATGATCCTGCGCGGGGCCTTGCAGGGCATCTCGCCCTCGCTGGAGGAAGCCGCGCAGACACTCCGCGCTTCCCGCTGGACGACCTTCCGCACCGTGACCTGGCCGCTGCTGCGCCCCGCGATTGCTGCGTCAATCCTGCTCGGATTTGTCGAAAGCCTCGCGGATTTCGGCAACCCGCTGGTGCTTGGTGGTTCGTTCGAGGTGCTCTCGACCAAGATCTTCTTCGCGGTGGCCGGCGCGCAGCATGATCCCGGACGCGCGGCAATCCTCGCGGTGATCCTGCTGGCGCTCACCCTCACCGCTTTCTGGATGCAGCTCGTCTGGCTCGGAAAGAAATCTTACGTCACCGTGACCGGTAAGGGCGATTCCGGCCAGCCGCTGCCTTTGCCGAAGGGCGTGCGCATCGCCACACTTTCCGTTGTGGTTCCGTGGGTTATGCTCACACTTCTCATTTATGGAATCATCGTTGTCGGCGGCTTCGTGCAGGATATCGGCCGTGGCGCGATGAAGCCGACCTTCGAGCATTTCCAGACCGGCTTTGCCATCGAATGGACCCAGCATGGCTTGTTCCTCGCCGGCTCCGCCTGGGATAGCTTCATCACCACCGTGCAGGTCTCGGCGATTGCCGCGCCGCTGACCACGATTATCGGCATCCTAACGGCCTACGTATTGGTGCGGCATGATTTCGTGGGCCGGCGCACCTTCGAATTCATCACCATGCTGGCCTTCGCCATTCCCGGCACGGTGATCGGCGTGGCCTATATCGTGGCCTTCAACGTGGCCCCGCTGGAACTCACCGGCACGGGGTTGATCCTCATCATCTGCTTTGTCTTCCGCAACATGCCCGTGGGCGTGCGCGCCGGCATCGCGGCGCTGAGCCAGATCGACAAGTCGCTGGATGAAGCCTCGACCACGCTCGGCGCTTCCACCGGCACCACTGTGCGCCGTGTGACCCTGCCGCTGCTGAAGCCCGCGATCATCGCGACTTTGGTTTTCTCGTTCGTGCACGCCATGACATCGGTCAGCGCGATCGTGTTTCTCGTCACCGCGAAATACAACATGGCAACGGCCTATATCGTGAACCGGGTGGATGCCGGCGAATACCCGCTGGCGATTGCCTATTCCTCCCTTCTCATCATTTTCATGCTGGTCGTGGTGCTGGCGATCCAGATCGGCGTCGGCGAGCGCAGGATTGGTCGCCGGCAGGTTTCGGGCAATGCGCCCGCGCCCGTCGCGGTTGGCCGCTAGGAGTATTGTGCATGGCGAAAGCCGCGAGTGTCGAGTTCATCAATGTTTTCAAGCGCTACGGCAACGTGACTGCCGTGCGCGACGTCTCCTTCAAGGTGGAAGCGGGCCAGCTTGTGACGCTGCTTGGCCCCTCGGGCTGCGGCAAGACCACGACTCTGCGCCTCGTTGCGGGCCTCGAACTGGCCTCCGAAGGCACGATCAAAATCGGCAACGAGAACGTGACGCAGCTTGGCGCCGCCGAGCGCGATGTCTCGATGGTTTTCCAGTCCTACGCGCTGTTTCCGCACATGAATGTGCTGGATAATGTGATGTATGGCCCGCTCGTCTCCGGCGCCTCGAAGAAGGATGCCGAGGCGATGGCCATCGAGAAGCTCGGCCTGGTCGGCCTCAAGGGCTTCGAGAAGCGCCTGCCCTCCGAACTCTCCGGTGGCCAGCAGCAGCGCGTCGCGGTCGCGCGCGCAATTGTGCTCGAACCCTCGGTGCTGCTCTTCGATGAGCCGCTCTCGAACCTCGATGCCAAGCTGCGCCGCAAGGTGCGCGATGATATCCGCGACCTCCAGCAGCGGCTGGGGCTCACGGTGCTCTATGTCACCCACGATCAGGAGGAGGCTTTGGCCGTCTCCGACAAGGTCATCGTGATGGACAATGCCGTGATTGCGCAGGAGGGCACGCCCGCGGACCTCTACGAGCGCCCGAAAACGCGCTTCCTCGCGGATTTCATCGGCGAGGCGAACCTGATCGACGGCTCCTTCAGCCAGCAGGCCGGCAATGTGATCTTCACGGCCAGCGGCACGACCTTGGCGCTCGGCGCGGTTGCGGTGCCGGAGAACGCGAAAACGCTCGCCTTCCGGCCGGATCGAGCGGGACTGGCGCTGGATGCGGCGAGCCCACTGGTCATCCGCCGGCAGGCCTATATCGGCCCCTCGCGCGAATATGTGGTGGATGCGCCCTGGGGCGAATTGCTGGTCGTGCGGCCCGTGCGCGAGGCCATTCTGCCGAATGGCGCGAATGTGCGCCTCGAGATCGAACCGGATGCCGCGATGGTCCTTCCGGGCTGAATGGCCAAGCGAGGAGCTTGCATGAGACGGTTTCTCGCTGCCCTCGCGCTGTTTTTCGCCACCGCCCTGCCCGTAGCGGCGCAATCGCCCGCCGCCGAGCCCATCGAGATTTTCGACGCACATCTCCATTACAACTGGGAGCCGACGCCGTTCTTCACGCTGACCGAGGTGCAGGCGCTGTTCAAAAAGCACCGCGTCACCGGCATTCTCGCGACGAGCCGCCCGAATGACGGCACGCATGCACTCGTGGGCTCACCGCAGGACGGCCTGTGGGTCGTGCCGTTCATCCGGCCCTATCGCGTGCGTCCAGATGTGCAGAGCTGGTTCTCGAACCCGGTGATTTTCGAACTGATCGAGCAGGAATTCAAACGCGGCTATTACATCGGAATCGGCGAGTTTCACCTCTCGGGTCGCGCGGCGGCGACGGAAACCGTGCGTAAAACCGTGAATTTCGCGGTGGAGCATGATCTTTTCCTGCATGCTCATGCGGATGAGGAGGCGGTGGAGATCCTCTTCCAGCACAACCCCAAGGCCAAGATCATCTGGGCGCATACCGGCTTCGGCCTCGCAACCGAGCGTGTGGAAGCCTTGCTAAAAAAGCACCCGATGCTCTGGGGCGAACTCTCCTACCGCTCGGGAATCACGAGCGGAAACGGAGTCCTTTCAAGCGAATGGCGCAATCTCTTCACGCGCTACCCTGACCGGTTCATGGTGGGTTCGGATACGTGGATCAACGAGCGCTGGGCGAGCTACGGCGAGATCATGGCACAGTATCGCGGCTGGCTCGGCCAGTTGCCGCCGGCGGTCGCCGCACGCATCGCGCATGGCAACGCGAGGGCGCTGTTTGAACCGCGCATGCAGCGGCGCTGACGCTTTCGCGCTGGCGGGCGGCCCGGCAAACCTTTAAGCCTTGGCACGATGTTTCAGGAGGATGGCTGATGCCCCTGCCCGCGCCGCTTTCGCCCCTCGTTGTCGATGATCTCGTGCGCATGGCGCTGCTGGAGGATCTGGGTCGCGCGGGCGACATCACCTCGCAGGCGACGATCCCTGCGAGCAAGGAAGCGAAAGCCGTGTTCCGCGCGCGCGAACCGGGCGTGGTGGCGGGCACGCAGTTCATCGAGGCGGCGTTCCGGCTCGTGGGCTCTGGCACGATGACGGTGATCCTCAAGCCCGACGGCTCCCGGCTCGAAAAGGGCGATATCATCGCCGAGGTCGTGGGTACGGCGCGCACCATCCTCTCCGGTGAGCGGATTGCCTTGAATTTCCTGGGCCGACTCTCGGGAATCGCCAGCGCCACCGCGCGCTATGTCGAGGAGGTGCAGCACACGAGGGCCTCCATCGTTTGTACCCGCAAAACGACGCCCGGCCTGCGGGCCATCGAGAAGTATGCGGTGCGCTGCGGCGGCGGCATGAACCACCGCTTCGGGCTCGATGATGCGATCCTCATCAAGGACAACCACATCGCGGTGGCCGGCGGCGTGAAGGCGGCTTTGGAGGCTGCACGCGCCCATGCCGGGCATCTCGTGAAGATCGAGATCGAGGTCGACGATCTAGACCAACTCGATGAGGTACTCGCGACCGGCCTCGCGGATGTCGTGATGCTCGACAACATGCACCCCGATCTGATGCGGCAGGGCGTAGCGCGCGTCGCGGGCCGCATGAAGGTCGAGGCCTCGGGCGGCGTGCGGCTCGACACCGTGCGCGCCATTGCCGAGAGCGGCGTGGACATGATCTCCATCGGCGCGCTTACACATTCGGTGAAGGGGCTGGATATCGGCCTCGATATCGACCTTTGATCGCATGCCGATTTCTACCGAATTCCGCCCGGAAACGACGCATCTTGCCCTCGGCGACGCCTTCTATGATGTCGTGCGTCCGGCGGAATTCCCGCAGACCATCCTGCGCTTTCGCAACGATGCCCACGCGGCGCGCGTGGGTCTGCGCGACCTCTCCGATGCCGAATGGATCAGCCATTTCGGTCGGTTTCAGCCGCTACCCGGCTCGCTGCCAGAGCCGCTGGCCCTGCGCTATCACGGCCATCAATTCCGCTCCTACAATCCCGATCTCGGCGATGGGCGCGGTTTTCTCTTCGCACAGTTGCGGGATGATCGCGGGCGGTTGCTCGATCTCGGCACGAAGGGCTCAGGCCAGACACCCTGGTCGCGGCGCGGCGACGGGCGCCTCACGCTGAAAGGCGGCGTGCGCGAGGTGCTGGCGACCGCGATGCTCGAAGCCCTCGGCGTTGATACCTCGAAAAGCTTCTCGCTGATCGAGACGGGAGAACAGCTCCACCGGGGTGACGAGCCCTCGCCCACGCGCTCCAGCGTGCTCGTGCGGCTCTCGCATTCGCATATCCGGATCGGCTCGTTCCAGCGCCTGCTCGCGCAGAACGATGCCGAGGGTCTGGGGCGCCTGCTGGCGCATACGGTGACGCATTATGCGCCTGAGGCGCGGCGGAATGATCCGGTGGAGGAAGCCACGGCCTTCCTCGAAAGCGTGATGCGAAAGACCGCGGCCACTGCCGCGCGCTGGGTGGCCGCCGGCTTCGTGCATGGCGTGCTCAACACCGACAACATCAACGTGACCGGCGAGAGCTTCGATTACGGGCCGTATCGTTTCCTGCCGGTCTATGATCCCGGCTTCACAGCGGCCTATTTCGACCAGACCGGGCTCTACGCCTTCGGCCGGCAGGCGGATACGATCGCCTGGAACTGCGCGCGCCTCGCCGAGACCTTGCTGCTCGTGGCGCCGGTGGAACCCATGCAGGCGATGCTCGAAAGATACCCGCATTTCTTCTGGCCCGCGATGCGCGAGGCTTTATCGGATCGCCTTGGCCTTGCGCCCATCCCCGATGCCGAGGCCGATGCTTTCTCCAAGGCTTTGTTCCAGTTCCTGAAAGAGAGCGGCATTCACTTCGAAGTCGCGATGTTCGACCTTTATGGCGGCCCGGCGCGGCTTGAGAAGGCGATTTCCGGCGAGCGCGCGAGCTTCTACGCCCACCCCGCCTTCGAGCCCGTGAAGGTGATGCTGGAAGCGCGAAAACCCGGCGCAAAGGCCAACCTCGCGCATGCCTATTTCGCGCGCGGCAACCCGTTCACCTTGCTTTACCCCGATATCGAGTCACTCTGGGCCGGAATCGCCGAGCGTGACGACTGGAGCGCGTTCTACGCCAAGCTCACGGAGATCGAGACCATCCGCGAGGCCTATGCGCTTGCGCGGTGAAGCCGAGCCGCATTCTTTGCGAAAGCTGGTCGACAGCGCCGGCAAAACCATCGCAAGATAAGAGCCTGCCCGACTCGACAAACCCGGGCCTGAACGCACGTCGCACGATGTCCGAATCCCATGAACGGCCTGCCCAGAACAAGGCGGTCGCGATTTTCCTGCTGATGACGACGACGGTGCTATTTGCAGCCGGCGATACCATCGCCAAACTCGCTGTCAGCACCCTCCATCCGATCCAGATGCTGTTTGTGCGCTGCGTGATCGTCGTGGCTTTCACAGTGCCCTATGCCTTGTGGAGCATCGGCCCGGCCGTGTTCCACACCGATCATCCCAAGACGCAGATCTTTCGTGGCCTTGCGGTTCTTGGTTCCTCCTATCTTTTCGTCTCGGGCCTGTCATATCTGCCGCTGGCCGATGCGAGCGCGATCAATTTTGTCTGGCCGCTGCTCATGACCGTGCTCTCCGTGTTCATTCTCAAGGAGAAGGTTGGCGTGCGCCGCTGGGCCGCGACTGCCGTCGGTTTCTGTGGCATGCTGCTGATCATCAGGCCGGGAACCGGTGCATTTCACGTCGCCGCCCTCTTTCCGCTGGGTGCGGCCTTGCTCTGGTCTTTTGCGGCTGTGGTGACACGCTCTGTTTCGGCGCATGATCGTGCCCTGACCACGCTGGTATGGACCAGCCTCGTGATGCTCGCGGGCGCCACCCTGCTGATTCCGTTCTTCTGGCGCCCAATGACCGGACATGAATGGCTGCTGATGGCACTGATCGGCGGGATCTCGATTGCCGGCCATTCCACGCTTGTTTTTGCGTATGAACGGGCCAATGCCTCGTTTTTGGCACCATTTTCCTACGTCCAACTCGTCTGGGCGACCTTGCTTGGTTATCTGGTGTTCGGAAGCCTGCCGGATCGCTGGATTGCAGCCGGATCAATTCTCATTGTCGCCAGTGGAATCTACACCGCGCATCGCGAGCGCGTGCGCGCCCGGGAAGCCCGCGAGAAGGCCTCGCGTAGCGGCGAGGCCGGCTGAAATTCCGATTTTCTGAAAAAGAAACTGACTGGGAGACCTGGGCTTGAAGCTCGTTATGAGGCCTCTACATGCACTTGATAAATCAGGATATTCAAGCTTCAGAGCTGCGCGTGGATGAGAGGTCTTTAGCACAGTTCGGACCGCTGAAAAAAAGTCGGCAGCGCCTGGTACAAGGGTTCGGGCATCTGCCTTACTCGCCAGTCATTGTGACAATCGCAACGCGCGTTTTTGCGAGCAGGCAAGCCTGGCGCGGAGACAAACGGATAACCTCGTGAGCCTGATCGGGGAAGAACCATCTCATGGCCGGGCAAAATCAATCATCACTTCCCGATAGTCCCTCCCCTTTGCGGCCAACGAGTATCCGCTGGCGGAAATGCCTATGGCCGAGGCTCCCGCCAACCTTGACGCCCTGCTCCGGAATGTTTCGGAGACGAACCGGACAGCGACTGCGCGCGACCTCCCGATCGAGCTGACCTGCGCTGAAATATGAGCTCACTTGTAACTTCAGGCTGCACGAATATCACTCAGGAACTTCTCGACATCGACCTGCAATCGACTGCTTTGCGAGGCAACCTCGGCGGAGGCTGTCTGGACAGAGACAGCCGCGTCCTTGGTCTCGGTTGCTGCTCCACTGACAATCGTAATGCTTTCGGACACGTTCCCTGTTCCCTTGGCAGCCTCCGAGATATTGCGAGCAATATCGCGCGACGTGGCGCTTTGCTCCTCCATTGCGACGGCAATCGATGTCGTAATCATCGATATCTCCCCGATTGTCTTTCCAATCTGCTCGATCCGCGCAACCGAATTCTGAGTCGCACCCTGCATCGAGCGAATCTGTGCTGCGATCGTCTCGGTTGCGTTGGCCGTTTGGCTTGCCAGTTCCTTCACCTCCGAGGCAACAACAGCAAAACCGCGGCCTGCTTCACCGGCTCTCGCAGCCTCAATTGTGGCGTTTAGCGCGAGGAGATTGGTCTGGCTCGCAATGTTGTTGATGATCTGCACTACGTTGTCGATGCTCGTCGCCACCTCAGCCAGAGCCTTGATGTCGCTGATGGTCGTGGCAGCCTCTGCGACAGCCTGCCGCGCAATTCCGTCGGATTGTTCAACCTGACGGCTGATCTCGCTGATTGTCGAGGTCATCTCTTCGGTCGCAGCAGCAACCGAGGAAACATTGATCATTGCCTGTTCGGATGCTGCGGCAACGGAAGATGATTGCTGTGTGGTTTCCTCCGCGGTCCGCGCCATGTTGGCAGCAGTTCCATTCATTTCCTGCGAGGCGCCCATAAGGCTGCGCAAGGCGACGGAGATCTCGTTTTCGAAGCCTTGGATTAGCTCGTCGACCCGGCGTTGTCGCTTGGCCCGCTCCTCCAACATCGCCTCCTGATAGACGGAAATGGCAATGTCCATGTCGAGCATGACAGCGCTGTTGACCGCTTCCAGGACCGCAACAAGCCGCCTTGGGCGCCAGCGATAATGACGGATGACCACCTGAGTGAGGCGCGACAGAACATAGGCATAACCTCCAATGTACCAGCGCGGCTCCAGGCCGATCTTGTTGTGCACCATGCCAATGGTCCGGACGCCTTTCATATATTCGACGTCGAACTTGCCGTTGAAGAGCCGCTCCCAGTGACTGCCCTGAACCTTTTTCAGGCGCGCGACCTGCGTGCCAAGCATGCCAGCAAGCTTCTGTTCGCTTGTGACGTGTGCGTAAAAACCCTCGAGAATATCAGGAAGAGCGGCTGCGACCTTGGGCCAGATCTCTCTTAGAGCTTCGCCGGTTGCGGCATCGATCCGCAAAAATCGGAGGCGGACCTCCCGATCCTGAGTGCCAATTTCGGGAACAGCAATATCCTTCATCATGGCCTCCTAGGCTCGCAATCAATGGAGAAAGCATTCAATTGGAGAGTGAAATTTCTTCTAATCACCGCCACGCCACGGTGGGATGAACCGGCGCGTTCGCCCCTTTTGCTGCCGAGCATTGATCCAGATCAAAACCTGAGAAGAAAAAAAACGCGGGGAGATATGCCGGCTTGGGCGAGAGTTTTCCGGCCCATCGCACAGGAGTATCGAGCGCCATACACCGGATGCGTTCGCCCAGAGCGTGATCGGTCTGTTCAAGATAGAGGTCATCCAGCGCCTCGGGCTATGGAAGCCCTTTGAAGCTGTGGGACACAAGACCCTCGAATGGGTCGATTGGCTCAACCATCAGCGCCTGCTGGAACCGATCGGCAACATCCCGCCAGCCGAGGCGGAAGCGAACTCCTAAAGCGGCCCTTGAGAACCTCAGAATCGCTGCGTAGGACCCAAACAATCCGCCCTCCAGCAAACTCAGTGCGGTTCAAAGAGCTTGCAGAAATTTGGCTGGGGGAACAGAATTCAAGGTTCGCTATGAGGTCACCTCAAATACTTGATTAATTGAGATATTTAGCGCCATAGCTGCGCACATACGACATGTCGGCGTCACAGAACAGCCGATGAAGATGTCGGCCGCTGCCCGACGAAAATCTTCTGGCATCGAGGGGAGTTGTCTGACCGGCGGCAGGCCTGCCCCAGCGGGGTGCACGCAAGCGGCGTGAGCGGCTTAGAATCGGATGATCCTGAACCAGCGTGCGACGTCAAGCAGGGTTGCCAGTGCCGCGGCAACATAGGTCCAGGCCGCCGCCTTCAGCACCTGCCGGGCGGCAGGCAGGTCGGATTCCGCCAGATAGCCCTGCTCCCTCAGCACCGGCAACGCCTTGCCGAAGCTTGCATCAAGCTCGATGGGCAATGTCACGAGATGCACTGCGACCCGCACAAGCAGCAGCAGGAGACCGATCGCGATCTGCGCAACAATCAGGATGGGGGCCTTGATCAGCAGGAACAGCAGCGGGCTTGAAACAAGGATGATGCCCCCGATGGTGTCGATCCAGCCGATATTGCGGACCACAGCCATGCGCCGCATGAAGCCGGGCTCCTCGCGGGCATGCTGGATGGCATGCGCCACCTCGTGCGCGGCAATGGCCACCGCAGCAATCGATTTGCCCGAATGATGCTGGTGCGACAGGCGAACGGCGCGGGTCTCCGGGTCGTAGTGATCGCCCGTATCGGTCTCGCCAACCTCGACATGCGCGAGGCCCGCCTGATCCAGGAGATGCCGCGCCAGTTCGCCACCCGTGCCGGGAAGATCCGGCCGCTCGACGCCATGTGTGCGCAGCGCATAGCGAATGTAGATTTGCGGGCCGAAAACGAGAGCAAGAAGGGCGCATGCGCCAAGGGCGAGGAGAAGAGGCATGGGATGAAGATGTCCCTGCGCAGGCAAGGCTTCAAGCCCGGCCCGCGCAGGTTCTGAAGTCGCGCTTCAGGGAATATCCAGCGAAAGCAGCGGCGCATATTGCTGCGCGCCAAAAATATCCGCGTCTCCGGCCGAGCCCGAGGGGCGCTCGCGCAGGATGGTGAACTTGATCGCAAAAGCCGGATCGAAGCATACGAGGTCGGTGATCCGCTTCTCGTCAATCTTGTAAAGCGCGGCCATGCTCGCGCGATTGATCGCGTTCGATTCCTTCACGCGCTCGTAATTGGCGCGATTGGTGAAAATGATGTCGAAGGTGATCTTGTCCGTTCCTGCGTTCTTGGAACGGATGGTCTTGGCAAGGTCTGTCAGTCTGGTCATCGGAATGTCCTTGTCTCGCCTGCTCAATGGCCGATTGTCACGAGATGGCAGGGGAAGAGTTCGAGCGGATCGTCGACAGCGACGGTGTGGTTGAGCGTCCACCGATAGGCGGGGCTCGCGCGCAGCACCTCGTCGAGCGCAAACGCGACAGAACCCGCCGTACCCTTCACTTCCGGCAGGCGTGCATAGAACATCTGCCGCGAACCGGTCATGCACACTTCTTCCGCCAGTTCCGCAGTTGGCGCGACGCCCTGCACCAGAACGGCGAGTTCATGCCCGGTGCTGGCGCGTTCGGGCTCCATTGCTCCCATCACGCCATCGCGGCCATAGACGGTGTAATGAAGCTCGTAGGGCTCGTTGCCGAAACGCTCACGGGCCTGCTGCTTTGCCCAGTCGATCACATTGTCGATATGCGCGATCGTGTAAGGGTCGCGCACGCCGACAATGCCGACATAGCGCTCGCCCACCTTGCCCGCGCCTTCAAGCTTGACGCGAACCCGCTCGACGGGAGCAAAGGTCGGGCCGGTGACACGCGTGGTTTGCGGGCCGGTTTCCTCATAGTGGCATTGGCTCATGTCGAGGCAGCCGCCTGCGACATATTCATAGAATGGGTTGGAGCGCTCATACATCGCATGGCCTGCGACAGAGGCGACCGTGCAGCGCTGGGCCGGGCTCATGGCCGTGACGGAGACATCGGCATCGGTGATCTCACCCATGACGGTCTCCTTGCCGCCATAGGGCTCGGCACAGAACGAGGCGCATTCAAGCACCTTGCCAAGGTAGTACGACAAGGCCTCGGGATAGCCGGCCCGGATCGCGGGGGCCGCGAAAATTGCGCAATCGCTGGAACGGCCACCGATGATGACATCCGCTCCCATGTCGAGCAGCTTGATGAAGGGATGCACGCCGGCCATCGCGACGATCCGATCCGTGGCATCCAGTTCTGATTCCGTGAGGTTCTCGCGCGCATCAAGGCCGGTTACCGGGTCATCCGATCGGATTTTTCCGCGGAGCCATTCCTTGTCCACCTCGGAATAGAAATATCCGAGCTTGAACGGCGCTAGCCCATGCTTCGCGGCCAGCTCGCGAATGATCCGAACATAGAGATCAACGCGGCTGTTGGTGCCGGTATCGCCCGCCGAACCGATGATCATCGGCACGCCCGCCTTCCGCGCAGCCAGCAGCATCATTTCGAGATCATGCGTCTGCCAGGCGAGCGGACTCGTCGAGGTATCAGACCCCAGCGGCCCCGGCCCCACATCATCGCTGCCGGAATCGGCGGCAATGATGTCCGGTCCGGCCGCAACGCCGATGGCGAAGCTCTCCGGCTTCGAGGGCGCGAACCCGAGATGGCCATTGGGGCAGATAACTTTCATGGACCGGGTCACAACGAAACTCCTCAGGATTTTCCGGTAAAGGATGATGGATCAAGGCCCAGCTTCTTGAGCTGGTGACGAAGGGCGTGGCGCGTCAGGCCGAGCGCGGTCGCCGCGCCGTGCACATTGCCGGCATGGGCGACAAGCGCCCGACCGAGCAATTCGCGCTGGAAATTTTCGGTTGCCGCGTGGAAATCGGAGCCGGCAGGAAGCGGCAGCTGCGTTTTCGGCTCGGAGAGCGAGCGAAGGACGCGCGCAGGGAGATGGGCCCGCTCGACGCTATCGGCTTCCTCAAGCGCCACGATCCGCTCGAGCAGATTCTGCATCTCGCGCACATTGCCGGGCCAGCGATAGAGCCGGAAGATCTCCCCGACCTCTTCGGAGATCACCATGGGCGCGCGGCCATAGCGCTGGCACAATTCGGCCAAAAAATGCCGCGCGAGCAGCAGGATATCATCGCCTCGCTCACGCAGGGGCGGCAGGTTGATGGCGATGACCTGGAGCCGGTAATAGAGATCCTCCCGGAAACGGCCCTCACGCACCTCACTGAGCAGGATGCGGTTCGTGGCCGCAACGAAACGCACATCGACGCTGATCGGCGTCACGGAACCGACCCGGCGGAACCGCTGTGTATCCATCACGGTCAGCAATTTGGCCTGCAGAACGGGGCTCAACTCGCGGATCTCGTCGAGGAACAGGGTCCCCTTGTCTGCGGCTTCGACAAGCCCGATTTTTTTCTGGCTTGCCCCGGTGAAAGCCCCGCGTTCAAAACCGAACA
Organism: Beijerinckiaceae bacterium; assembly: GCA_025458025.1. Taxonomy (GTDB): domain Bacteria; phylum Pseudomonadota; class Alphaproteobacteria; order Rhizobiales; family Beijerinckiaceae; genus Rhabdaerophilum. Next base: position 49,857 of record JALOTF010000014.1, read on the forward strand.
ATTCGGATTCCAGAAGCTCCGCAGGGATTGCCGCGCAGTTGATATCCACAAAGGGGCCAGCACCGCGCGGCGACAATTCATGGATCACGCGCGCAACCAGCCCCTTGCCCGTGCCGGTTTCCCCATAGATCAGGATCGTGCGGGCCGGGCTGACGGCCGCCTTGCGGACAAGCTTCCGGACGCCCTCGATGGCGTCATTCCGGCCGAGGATCTGGTCGATTGCAGCATTGCTCATGGCGTGGCTGCTTCCGGAGGGGTTCTGCTTTCCAGAACCATGGATTCCCAGGCGCCCTCGCAGGGCGCGGAACGGGAGAAGGTTATGCTCCGCTGGCGTGTGTCATACACCACGCAAGAGACCGTATGCGAGCCATCGGCGCCGCCATGCCGGCAAAGCGCCTCGCGATCTTCATCACCGTGATCGGCCATCACGGCTACCGTCTCGTCGAAACCGCCAAGACCAAGTCCGGAGGCCAGGGCCTGCTCGAGCACTCCCTTTCGCCCCGAAGTCGAACGCCAGGCATCTGCCCCCACCCGCTGCGCAATTCCCGTCTCCGGCTCGGTCCAGAAATGGTTGGTGCGGAATGCGGGATCGCTGAACTCGATTCTGGCCCCTTCGGCATGAAGCTCTACGGCGGCCGTTTCGCCGGCGGCGTCGGCAAGGATCAGACTCCCGCCACCCGCGTGGCGCGTGGCAGCGATCAGGGCAAGGGCATCGGCGACAGTTGTGCATGTCGAGAGGATGCGCGTCATCAGCAGGTAGCGCAGCCAGCCGATGCCATGACGCGGCGCGGTGATGGCGGTATCGGCCATTGCGAGGCCCGCTGCATTCATCCCGGAGGAATAGGCGCCGGGTGCGCCCAACGTTCCCAGACAGACCATCCGCGATCCCGCGATGTCCGCTCCCTCATGCAGGAAGACCGCCTGCCCGTTCCGATGGGGACCGGATAAATCACGGTTCTTGCACAGCAAGGCGCCACCTTCCGGCCTTTTGCGCGCCCAGGCCGTGCAGCCGTCAATCTCGAACCGCCCCTTCAGGATCGAGAGATGCATCAGCGCGAAAACATGATCGCGTGCGAGGCCGAAGCCATCACAGACCCCTGTCAGTTCGTCGAGTTCCGGGGTGCATTGCGCGGCCGTGAAGGCAAGCTGGCGCGCGAGATAGGCCGATGCCTCCGAGGTTTCGAGAACCGATCGGGCGGCCTCGTAGCGCGTCTGGAGCGTCGCCCGGATTGCGTCGCCATCAACGCCCGGTGTCATGGCCTGCATGCGTCCCCGTTCGTAGGGAGTTCCCGCGAGACGCAATGGCTGGAGTGGCATTGGCACGATCATGATCCTGCGCCTCCGTGCAGATGACAGGCCACATGATGCCCGGCACCGAGATCGGTGATCCCCGGCGCAAGCGTCGCGCAGATGGGTTTCGCGACGGGGCAACGGGTGTGGAAACGGCAGCCATTCGGCGGATTGAGCGGCGACGGCAAATCACCCTTGAGCGCCACACGCTCGGAGCCGGGGCGGCGTTTCAGCCGCGGTGCAACGGCCAGCAATGCGCGGGTGTAGGGATGGGCAGGTTGATCGAGAATGGCCTGCTTCGGGCCGATCTCGACGATCTGGCCGAGATACATCACGGCGATCCGGTCGGCGATGCGCCCGACAACTGCAAGATCATGGCTGATGAAGAGATAGGTCAGACCGCGCTGCTGCCGGAATTCGGTAAGCAGTTCGAGGATCTGCGCCTGAATGGAGACATCAAGCGCTGAAACCGGTTCATCGCAGACCACAAAATCGGGGTTGAGGATCAACGCGCGGGCGATGCCGATGCGCTGGCGCTGACCGCCGGAGAACTGGTGCGGATAACGCCTGAGATGCTCCGTGGAAAGGCCAACGCGCGGCAGGAATTCCGCCGCCCTTTCTTCCGCCTGCCGGGCACTCGCCCCCTCATGAATCCGGACGGGCAGGCCGACGATTTCCGCGACCGATCGGCGCGGATTAAGCGAGGCGTATGGGTCCTGGAAGATGATCTGCATGCGCCGCCGATAAGGCCGGAATGCCGCTTCCGGCATCGCGGAAATCTCGGTTCCGTCGAATGAAACAGATCCTCCATCCGCGCGATGCAGATTGAGCACCGTGCGCCCGAGCGTCGATTTTCCGCAGCCGGATTCGCCAATAAGCCCCAGGGTTTCACCCCGAGCGACCTCAAAGGAGACATCGACGACCGCCTTGAGGCTGACAGGCGGCACCCGCATCAGCCACTCGACCGGTGATTTGCGCTTCGTGAAATGCTTTGTGAGCGCGCGCACGGCCAGAAGGGGAAGCAATTCAGCCATGACTGCCCTCCTTCAGCCGGATGCAGCGCGCGGTGCGTCCATCCGTGAATGGCCGAAGGGGCACTTCAATCCGGCAGGCTTCGCTTGCCTGCTCGCAGCGATCAAAAAAGCGGCATTGGGCGGGCATGGGGCCCGGCAGCGGTGCCTGTCCGCGAATGGGGTGGATCGGCCGATCCAGCGTATCGAGGCTCGGCATCGAAGCGAGGAGGCCGGCCGTGTAAGGATGGGCGGCGTCCTCGATCACCGCGCGGCACGCCCCCTCCTCGACGATTTGCCCGGCATACATCACCATGATCCGGTCGGCCTGCTCGACAACAACGCCCAGATCATGCGTGATGAGCACGACGCTCATGCGCAATTCGCGCCGGAGTTCGGCGATCAACTCCAGAACCTGCGCCTGAATGGTTACATCGAGCGCGGTGGTTGGCTCGTCGGCAATGAGCAGACGTGGCCGGCAGGCGAGCGCTGTCGCGATCATGATGCGCTGGCGCATGCCGCCGGAAAACTGGTGCGGGTAATCGTCAAGCCGGTTCGCGGCAGCCGGAATGCCCACGAGCCGCATCATCTCGATGGCGGCGGCGCGCGCCTCTTCCTGCGATCGCGCACGGCCATGGGCGAGCATGACCTCGGTGATCTGGGTCGCGACCGTCAGCGCGGGATTGAGCGCGGTCAGCGCATCCTGCATCGTGATGGCGATGTCCCGCCCGCGGATCGCCCGGCGCTCGCCCTCGCCAAGCGCGAGGAGATCCTTCCCGGCAAAAATCATCCGTTTGGCACTCACCCTCCCGGGCGGGCGCACAAGACCGAGAATGCTGAGGAAGGTGATGCTCTTGCCGGAGCCGGATTCGCCAACGACGCCGAGACATTCCCCTTCGTTGACGTGAAACGACACGTCATCAACGACGCGCGCGGGCCCGGCCCGCGTCGGGAAGATGGTCGTCAGACCCTCAACAGCGAGCAGAGGGGGGAGGAATGGCCCGGTCATTCCTGCATCCTCGGATCGAAGGCGTCGCGCAGCCCCTGGCTGAAGACATTGATCGCCATCACCAGCACGAGAATGGCGATGCCGGGGAAGGTCGAAACCCACCAAGCATCGAGCAGGAATTCCCGGCCCTCGGATACCATCGACCCCCAAGAGGCTGTCGGCGGCTGAACGCCGAGGCCGAGGAAGGAAAGGCTCGCCTCGAGGATGATGACATGCGCCATGCGCACCGTCGCCACCACGATCACCGGCGAGAGGATATTCGGCAGGATCTCCCGCAGCATCACATGGCTGCGCGACGCACCCAGCGCACGGGCCGCCTCGACATAATCCTGCTCGCGCGCAGCGAGGGTCTCGCCGCGCACGATGCGGCAAGGCACCACCCATTCCTTGTAGACGAGCGCCAGCACAATGTTCTGGAAGCCGGCCCCCATCATCGCCATCAGGCCGATTGCGAAGATGAGGTAGGGAAAACCGAGCAGGATATCGACAAGCCCGGTAATCACCCGGTCAACCCAGCCGCCGAGATACCCAGCGGCGAGCCCCGCGAGAATGCCCACGACACTCGCAATCAGCACCACAAGCGCACCCACGAAAATGGAAATGCGCGCGCCATAGATCAGTCGCGAGAGAATATCGCGCCCCAGCCCGTCGCAACCGAGCGGAAAGGCCCATTCGCCCCCAAGCCAGACGGGCGGCTGCAACCGACGGAAGAGATCGGCCTCATTCGGATCCTGCGGCGCGATCAGCGGTGCAGCCAGGGCTGCGGCGATGATCACCAGCGCGACGATGGCCGCAGATATCGCCATGCGATTCTGCTGCAGGCGCATCCAGCCGAGGCCCAACGGCGATTGAACGCCGGTATTGATCCGCATGGCCCCGCTCACAGCCGAACCTTTGGGTTGAGCCATGTGTAGAGGATGTCGGCGAAGAAATTGAGGAGGACGTAGGTCACTGCGTAGAGCAGCACCGCCGCCTGAACCAACGGGTAATTGCGGCTGAAAATCGCTTCGACGACGAGCCGCCCAAGGCCGGGCCAGCCGAAAACCGTTTCGACGATCATGTTGCCGCCGAGCAGCGAGCCGGTCTCCAGCGCCGCGACGGTGACCGTCGGGATCAGCGCGTTCTTGAGGGCATGGAGGCCAATCACCCGCGCCTTCCTGAGCCCCTTGGCCTCTGCGAAGAGCACGTAATCCGTCCGCAGAACCTCGATCATCGAGGAGCGCGTTACGCGCGTCAGCACCGCCGCCATGGGCAAGGCCAGTGTGAGCGCCGGCAGGCTGATATGGCGGAGGGCCTGCCAGAAACTGTCCAAACGCCCCGCGAGCAGGGTGTCGATCAGCAAAAGCCCCGTGACCGCCCGGACCTCAGCCGAGAACCCGATCCGCCCGGAAACCGGGAACCAGCCGAGCTTCACCGAGAAGAGCAGGATCAAGAGGATACCGAACCAGAAACCCGGTAACGAAACACCGAAGAGCGAGCCAACGGTCGACAGCCTGTCGAGCCAGGAATTGCGTTTCACGGCAGCAATGACGCCCAGCGGAATGGCGATGGCCAGTGCGAGGATCAAAGCGACAAGTGTCAGTTCAATCGTCGCCGGCAGCCGCTCACCGATGACCTCGATCACCGGGCGGCGGTGGAAGAAGGACAGTCCGAACTCGCCGCGCAAGGCATTGGCGATAAACAGGATGAAGCGTTCATGGATGGGCCGGTCGAGCCCCATGTCGCGGCGGAGTGCCGCCTCCTGCTCCGGCGACGAACGCGCATCGCCGAGCATGATCTGCACGGGATCGCCCGGGGTGAGGGTGATCATCAGGAAGACGATTACACTCACGCCGAGGAGCACCGGGATCAACCCGATGAACCTTTCGACGACTTTTCCGAACCTCATGGGATCGCTCCGGCTGCCAGCCTTTTGTCAATCCACCGAGGCATCATGCAGGTTGATGCGGGCATCCGCCGAAGGTCTCCAGCCCTTCAGGCGCTTCGAGACGCCATAGAGATCCTGCGGCAACCAAAGAAAGATCCATGGCGCCTCCGCGTTCACGATGGCCTGGGCTTCCTTGTACATCGCCGCGCGTTTGGCCTGATCGGCCTCGGTTTCCGCGGCATCGAGCAGCGTATCGACCCTGGCATTCGAGAACCCGGCAAAATTGCCCCTCCCCTTCGTGCGCAGCGTCGGCACCATGATATCCGAAGGATCAAGCGCACCATTGCCCCAGGAGTTGAAATAAGCGTCGCGCTCCGCGCGCTTTTCGGCACTGGCCCACATGGGCGAGAGCACCGCACCTTCCCAGACCTGCACCTTCGCCCGAATGTTCGACCGGGCCAGCAATGCCGCAACCGCTTCAGCCGTCGACTTGAAAGCACCGATGGTATCAATGGTGAGTTCAATGCCGTTCGGATAGCCGGCTTCCGCCAACAGCTTCCTCGCGAGCGCCGGATCATAGGCATAGGCCGGCAACTGATCGTTGAAGGCGAAGGCATCCGGGCTCATCACCCCGTTGAGAGCGGTCGCCTTGCCGGCGAGAATCCGTTCGATGATCAGGTTGCGATCCACCGCATGGTTGAGCGCCTTGCGCACGCGCAGATCGTCAAACGGCTTCTTCGCCAGGTTGAGCGCCACGAAAAAGGTGCGCGTGCCATTCACGGCCATCACCTGCGCCCTGTCACTGGCCTCAACCTGCTTGATTGCAGAGGGTGGCAACTCGTTGATGATATCCACCTCACCCGCGAGCAGCGCCGCAACGCGCGAGGAGTTCTCGGGGATGATCTTGAAGATCACCCGGTCAGGTTTCGCCGGGCCGACCGGCGGGATCGCCGTTGCGCCGCCGTAGTAGCCGGGATCGCGCGCCATGATCACGCTGTCCCCACGTCGCCATTCAACGAGCTTGTAGGGGCCGACACAATCCACCGAGGTCGCGAGTGCTGCATCGCCGACCTTCTTTGCATGGGCTTCCGAAATCATCTCCTGGAAGGGCAGCATTGCCGGAAGGATCGCCCAAGGCGCGGAGAGTTTCAGCCGAACCGTACGTGCATCGATCACCTCGCTGTCTGCGAGCGGCCCGAGCAGGCTCTGGCGCGGGCTTGTCTTGCCGCCAAGCGCATTTTCCTTGGTGAGGCGATCGAGATTGAATTTGATGTCCGAGGCCGTGAACGGGTGCCCCGCATGTGATTTCAGGCCGTCGCGGATCTTGATCTCCCAGGTCGTCGCGTCGATCTGACGGATGGACTCAGCCAGTTCCGGCACAACCTTCATCGCAGGGTCGCGCGTGAGAATGCCATCACAGAGATTGCGGATAATCGTTTCCGTTTCGCGGTTGCGATGATTGCCGGGGTCGAGGGTCTGCGCATCCTGGCTGAACCCGACGCGGATTTCGCCGGCCGCATGGGCCAACCCCATGGCCCCTGCCAGAATGGCGAAGGCTCCAACTGCCAGAACAATCTGATGACGCATCGCCCCTGATTTCGGGGTCTTATGAATCGCGACCATAGCCACCCTCCCTATGCTTTTTTGGAAACGCCATACGGGCTTCTTCGACAAAGGCAGCAATCGCCATGCCAGTGCGCAAGCGTTCCCCTGATCAGGAGAATGTCACCGCAATGCGGGCTTTCACACAAAATTCACGATTAAACCGCCCCGGAGAGCGGTTCAATGTGTGTAATTTTTCACGCACATGAGAAATTTTTCTACCCAAACCAGGATACCAACACATGCTTATCCAGCATGGGGAAGCGATCTTTCCTCTGCTCTAGGTCGATCATCGTCTGGTCGGCGCCGGCAAAGTCTCACCTCAGATCTCATTCAGGCAGGCCTTTTCACGCCAATTCAAAAGTTGTTGCCAAGCGGCATTCGCAGGTAGCCATTACATGGAACCTGAGATTGGGATTGGCGCCAAACCGATCGGGCTTGCGAGACTGCCTTTGCTATCTGTGTTGATCGTTGCCCAGGAACTGCGAGATCGCCAGCAACATCGACGTTAGAAGGACGACGAGAGTTGAAATCGCCGCAATGGTCGGGTCGATCTGGTCCCGCAATGCATTGAACATGTTGCGCGTGAGCGTCGAGTTCGCACCCCCGGAAACAAAGAGCGAGACGATCACTTCATCAAACGAGGTCAGAAAAGCCAGGACAGCTCCCGAGATCACTGAAAAACGGATTTGCGGAAGCGTGACGAGAAAAAAGGCACGTATACGCGATGCACCGAGGCTGCGCGCGACCCGTTCCTGGTTCATGTCGAAACTTTTCAGTGCCGACGAGACCACCATCATCACGATCGGAATGGCCAGCATGGTGTGGGCCAGAACAAGCCCGATCAGGGAATTTACCAGCTTGATCTTCACATAGACGTAGAAGATGCCGATCCCGACGAGGATCACCGGCACGATGATGGGCGTCAGCAGGATACCGAGGATCAGACCGGAAAATCGCAGCCGGGCAGCGTGCAACCCATAGGCCGCCATCGTGCCGAACAGCGTCGCGACGATCATCGTCAGAAACCCGGCCTTGAAGGATGTCACGGTTGCCTGCATCCAGGCCGTCGAGTTGAAGTAGTTCCGATACCAGCGCAGCGACCACTCGCGTGGAGGAAACTCGAGATACTGCGATTCCGAGAACGACATCGGGATCACGATCAGCGTCGGCAGCATGAGGAAGAGAAGAATCAGCCCGGCCAAGACATAAAGCCAGAGGCGGCGACCATGCGTGATATGGGTATCCGTGGCGGGTCGGCTGAGCCAGCTCATCACGCGCCTCCTCCGCCCAGAAGGCGGTCCAACCGGACAATGCGGGACGCCACGTAGAGGATGATCCCCGTCAGGATGAACAGGACCACACCCAGTGAGCTTGCCGCCCCCCAGTTGAAGAACAGCTCGATGTCAGTCGCGATGCGGTTCGCGACCATCGTGATCTTGCCCCCGCCCAGCACGGCCGGCGTTACGTAGAAACCAAGGCAGAGGATGAACACCATCAGCGATCCGGCGAGCAATCCGGGCAAGGAAAGCGGCAGGAACACAAGCCAGAACGCACGGGTCGGGCTCGCGCCAAGATTGGCGGCCGCCTTTAGGTAATCCTTGTCGATCGCGCGCATGGAGGCATAGACCGGCAGGACCAGAAATGGGAGCATGATGTGAACCATGCCGATCAGCGTGCCATTGAGATTATGCACCAGCGCTAGTGGTGTATCCCAGAGGCCGAGCTTCATGCCCCAGCTGTTGATCACGCCCTGCCGCTGGAGCAGCACGAGCCAGGCGTAAGTGCGCACCAGCAGCGATGTCCAGAATGGCAGCATCACCGCGATCATGCAGATATTGGCGGCGCGGCGCGGCAGTTGCGACAGCACATAGGCCAGCGGATAGCCCAGCACGATGCAGATTGCGGTCGTGATGAAGCTGATCTCGAATGTCATGCGGAAGGCGCGCCCATAGGAGGGCTGCACGAGCATCCGGTGGTAATGCTCCAGGCTGAACGCGCCCGCATCATTGAGGAATGACAGCCAGAACAGCCAGCCAACCGGCAGCAGCATGGTGACCGTGACGAGCAGAAGCGCCGGCCCCGTCAGGCTGAACAGGGCCAGCCGTTCGATCAGCGCGTCCCGGCGCAAGCCTTCCGCGTTTGGGCCCACCGGATGGCTCATGCCGCGCTCTCATCCGCCGGGAGCAGATAAGTCTCCGACGCTTTCAGCCCCACCCTGAGATGTTCACCAATGGACGGCATACGGCCAGAGGCGATCGTTCGGACGCTGACCATGGTTCCGCCAGGAAGCGAGGCCTGAACAAGCACGCTGTCCCCCTGATAGATTGCTGCGGTGACGGTGGCCGGCAGAACGTTGACGCCGGCAGGCGTTGCGTCTTCCAAAATCGTCAAGCGTTCGGGTCGGATCATCAGGTGATGTGATCCGTCTCGTGCGGGCTGGCTGGCCAGCGCGAGCGGAATGCCCTGAAAGGTGCATTCGCCTGCTCTGACATCAACCGTGACAAAGGTGGATTCGCCAATGAATTCCGCGACAAAGCGATTGGATGGGCGTTCGTAGATCACCTTCGGCGTATCGATCTGACGGATGCGCCCCTGATCGATCACCGCGATACGGTCTGACATGGTCAGCGCCTCGCGCTGGTCATGCGTGACGTAAACAGTGGTCATGCCGAGCCGTTCGTGAAGTTGGCGCAGTTCGATTTGCATGTGCTCGCGCAACTGCTTGTCGAGCGCAGAAAGAGGCTCGTCCATCAACAGGATACGCGGCTCGAAGACGATCGCGCGAGCCAGCGCGATGCGCTGGCGCTGGCCACCGGAGAGCTGATCGATGCGGCGTGCGCCGTAGCCACCAAGCTTGACCAGTTCGAGCGCCTGCTCGACGCGCTGCGCCGTCTCGGCCTTGCTCACGCCCCGAAGCTTGAGCGGAAACGCGATATTGGCCGCTACATCCATATGCGGAAAGAGGGCGTAATTCTGGAAGACCATGCCCACATCGCGTTTGTGTGGCTCCAGCCGGATGACCTCGCGATCGCCAAACCGGATGCTGCCGCAATCCGGCCGGACGAAGCCGGCGAGCATCATCAGCAGCGTGGTCTTACCTGAGCCGGATGGCCCGAGCAGAGTGAGAAATTCGCCGCGCTGGACATCGACATCCACTGCATCGAGAACGCGAAGCGTGCCGTAGCTCTTCGTCAGCTGTCTGACAGTGATCGGGAGCGCCGCGTCTCTGGCCATTCCTGTTTCCTGTACTTGTTCTGTGCGCAGGGGTTGGGTGGAGCAAGGCCACGATAGACCCTGCCCCACCCGATCAGGCGACAATGCTGGTTTATTCGCTCAGCATGTTCTCATAGGCCGTCGCGGCCTGCGCCTCGAACTTGATGTACCAGTCGAGGTTGATGGTCAGCTGCTTTGCGGCATTATCCGGGTGTGACGGAAGCCGCTTCGCATAAGCGGCATCAATAGTGCCGAGATCGTAGGCCTTCTTGTTGGTCGGGCCGTAGGTGATGTATTTCGTGAACTCGGCCTGGTACTGCGGCTTACTGATCTCGGCGAGGAATTTCATCGCCAGATCCTTGTTGGGCGCGCCCTTGGGAACCGCGAAGCAATCATAATCAAGCAGGGCCTGGTTGAAGGTGTAGGCCACCTTGGCACCATCCTTCGCCACCACATCGAACCGGCCGTTCCAGCCGGTGATCATGTCGACTTCGCCGTCCTTCATGAGCTGGGCATGCTGCGCGCCCGATGTCCACCAGACCGCGACATGCGGCTTGAGTTCCCGAACCTTCTTGATGGCGCGTTCGATGCCGCCCGGCGAGCTGAGCACCTCGTAGACCTTGTTGGGCGGCACGCCATCCGCCATCAGGGCAGGCTCTAGGGCACCCGCGACACCCTTGCGATAAGAACGCTTGCCGGGGAATTTCTTCACGTCCCAGAAATCCGCCCAGCTCTTCGGGCCATTTTCGCCGAAGGTCTTGGTGTTCCAAGCGAGCACGGTCGAGAAAACATCCCCGCCGACGCAATAGTCGGTCGCCATTTGCGGCAGGAAGTCCTTGGTATCGATCACTTTGTAGTCGAGTTTCTCAAGAATGCCTTCTGCACCGGCGCGTGCCGCACTGCCGGAGCCGCTTGCAACGATATCCCAGGTAACGGCGCCGGCCTTCACCTTCAGCCTCAGGTCGGCGATGCCCGAATAGGTCTCTTCCTTGAGCGTGATGCCCAGCGCCTTTGCGGCGGGCTGGAACAGGGCCTTGCTTTGTCCGTCCTGATAGGAACCGCCGAAGGATACGACGGTCAGGGTCTGCTGTGCTGCTGCACCATTGACGCTCACGGACAGCGCAATGCCACTCAGAATGAGGGCGGCGAAACGTCCTCCTGCTGTAACCTTGTCGTTCATGGCTTTTCCTCCCTGTGGCCCGTTGAGCCTGTGGCTCTTTGAGAATTTTCGTCGCTTATTTGGTCGGCAGAACAGGGCCATTTTAGACTGCCAACGATACCATTTAGAGCCGTGCTGTGACGCATTTGAGCTTCGAGAAGCTGGCTAGCGCCTCGAGACCCTTGGCGCGACCGAACCCGGACGCGCGATTTCCGCCGAAAGGCGTTTCAATGCCACCGGCGAAAAACTCGTTGATGTAGACCTGCCCTGCATCCACCCTTGCGGCGATCCGGTGTGCATTCGACAAATCCCGCGTGTAGATGCCGGCGACGAGCGCATAAGGCGTGCCATTCGCCAGCGTGACAGCGTGCTCGACCGTCTCGGCAACCTGCACACAGAGAACCGGGCCGAAGATCTCGCTCTGTATGGCTTCGTCATCCGGTGAAAGGCCATCGAGTATCGTGGGCTCGTAGAACCAGCCGAGGCCCGTCTCGGGGTCGGTTGCGATGCGACCGCCGCACAATATCGCAGCACCCCGGCGGCGTGCCCGCTCCACGAAGCCGCTGATCCTTTCAATCTGCGCCAGCGAATTGACCGGCCCCATATCGACGTCACGCAGTCCATGCCCGAGGCGCAGCCCGCGGGCACGCTCGACCAGCATTTCGACGAAACGGTCGTGAACTGCGCGCTCCACGATTAGACGGGAACCGGCGGAGCAAATCTGGCCAGCATTCTCGAAGATTGCGCCCATCACGCCGTCCAGCGCGGCATCGAGATCGGCATCGGCCAGCACGATCACGGGCGATTTGCCGCCCAGTTCGAGCGCGAGGCGCGTCACCTGAGGCGCGGCATTCTGCATGACGCGGATGCCCGTGGCGACCGAACCCGTGAACGTGATGTGATCGATCCCCGGATGCGCGACAAGCGGCTCGCCAACCTTGGCTCCGGTTCCCGTCACGACATTGAAGACCCCGGCGGGCAACCCGGCCTCGGCCAGTATTTCGCCCAGCATCAGTGCTGTCAGAGGCGTTTGTTCGGCCGGCTTGGCCACAACCGTGCACCCCGCCGCCAAAGCCGGGGCAAGGCCGCGCACCAGGGTGGAAATCGGGTAGTTCCACGGCACGATCTGCGCGACGACGCCAATCGGCTCATGGCGCGTGTAGGCGATGTAATCCGGGCCGAGCGGAATGCTGCTGCCCTGAAACTTGTCGCAAGCTCCGGAATAATACTCGAAGGCGCGGGCGGCTCCACCGACATCGCCCTGCGCCTCGACCAATCGCTTGCCGGCATCGAGGGCTTCCACGATTGCCAACCGATCTGCACAGGCGCGGATCAGCGTGGCAGTGCGGGCCAGAATGCGGCCGCGCTCGGCTGGCACCATGCTGCCCCATGGGCCGGTCAACGCCTTGCGCGCGGCAGCGATCGCCCGTTCCACATCCGCAGCATCGCCCGCAGCAACGGTGGCGAAGGCCCTGCCCGTTCCGGGATCGAGCGTTTCCATGCGGCCGCCGGCGACCGATGGGCAGCGTTGTCCGTCGATCCAGTGCTGGCCGGGCAGACCGGAAATCGTCCCGGTCCGGCGCGCCTCATCCACCAGTGGGTTCAGCTCCGCCGTCATCGGCCCTCCAGCGCGCTGACGTGATGCCGCGCCTTCGCGAGCCAGTCCGGGTGGATCTCGATGCCCCAGCCCGGCTCATCCGTGACCGTGGCGTGGCCGTCGACGATGTCGTAGGGCGACTTGCGGAATAGCCCGTATTGCCAGGGGTAGTAATCGGCTTCCTCGATCGAGAATTCGAGATAATCCCCCGCATTGGGGATCGCGCGCAGCAGATGCATTGTGAACAGCGTCACCAGCGACCAGTTGGCGCAATGCGGCGTGCAGGGCAGCCCGGCAGCCGCGCCCATGGCCGCAACGCGCATGGTGCGCACCATGCCGCCGAGATAGCAGATATCCGGCTGGATGATGTCGACGGCCTTCATCTCGATCATGTGCCGCCAGATCGGCATGTAGCAATCCTGCTCGCCGCCGGTGACATCGAGCGAGAGCGCCTCCCGCACCTCCTGGGTCTGCTCCAGTTCCCAATAGAGGCAGGGCTCCTCGAAATGGCTGATGCCGTTATCCTCCAGCACACGCCCCACCTCGATCGCGCGCCGGGGCGAAAAGCCGCTATTCGCATCGACCAGCAGCGTGACCTCGCTGCCCAGAGCCTTGCGAATGGCCGGAATGATCGCTTCCGTGCGGCCCGGCCATTCATCGATGTCGTGGCCGAACTCGGCCGCCACGCGAAACTTGAAGGCATCGAACCCGAACCGGTCTCGCAGCCGCAGGAAGCGCAGGGCCTCGTCATCGGGCGTGATGTCGCGCTTCATCGATGAGGCATAGGCACGCAGGCGCCCCGGTGTTCCGCCCAGCAATTCGCACACGCTCTTGCCCGCGCGCTTGCCGGCCATGTCCCACAGGGCTGTGTCCAGTCCTCCGATCGCCCGGAAAAGGTGGCTGCCGGGAAACTTGTGCTCCTTCTCGGGCACGAGATCGACAATCCCGGCGATGTCTGTGCTGTCGTGGCCAAGAGCCCAGGGCGCGACCTGCCGATGCAGGATCAGGGCGGAAATATCGGCGTGATAGGTCGAGACCTGCCCCCACCCCTCCGCACCATCCTCGGCGGTGACGCGAACGAAGCCGACATCCTGTGTGGTGAATGTCTCGATCCTGGAAATCTTCATGCCTGATCACGCCCCGTTCCGTGGGACCATCAGGGGGCAACCAGATTGGCGGGAAACAAAGGTCCAATCTCGTTAAACTGTGATACCATTTTGCCGTTCGACCCTATGCACCCGCGACGGAGAAGCGCAGATGGTGAAGCGAGCAGGCGGAGCGTTGCTCCTCGG
>JALOTF010000094.1 GCA_025458025.1 Beijerinckiaceae bacterium
CTCCTCGCGCGGGCAGGTCTACAAGTCGAAGGTCTGGCGACTGCCGATCGCCCCGCCGAACGGGCGCGGCAAATCGCTGAAGAACTTCCTGCCGCTCGCTGAGGATGAGCGCATCACCACCGTGATGGCGCTGCCGGAGGACGAGGCCGCCTGGGAAACGCTGGACGTGATGTTCGCGACCGAGAGTGGCAATGTCCGCCGCAACAAGCTCTCGGATTTCGTGCAGGTCAATCGCAACGGCAAGATCGCGATGAAGCTCGACGAGGGCGACCAGATCGTTGATGTCGCGACCTGTTCGGAAATGGACAACGTGCTGCTCACCACCGCACTCGGCCAGTGCATCCGCTTCTCGGTGGATGAGGTGCGCGTGTTCAAGGGCCGCGATTCCACCGGCGTGCGCGGCATCAACCTCGCGGCGAAGGATCGCGTCATCTCGCTCACCATCCTGCGCCATGTGGACGCGACGGCGGAGGAGCGCGCGGCGTACCTCAAGATGCGCCGCGCCATGGCCGGCGAGGCCGAGGAGGGCGCCGCCGATGCCGAAGAGGCCGTGGTGGCCGAGGCCGCGATCTCGCCGGAGCGCTATGCGCAGATGGGTGCCGCCGAGCAATTCGTGCTCACCATCTCCGACAATGATCGCAACGGCAATCTCGTTGCCTCCTTCCCGGTGGAGGAGAGCGACCAGATCATGCTGGTCTCCGACGGCGGCCAGCTCATCCGTTGCCCGGTCAACGGCATTCGTGTCGCGGGCCGCGGCACGCAGGGCGTGATCGTGATGGATGCCCGCGAGGGCGAGCGCGTCGTCTCGGTCGAGCGCGTCAGCGAAGGCGAGGGCGGCGACGAGGATGAGGGCGAAGAGGGCGGTGCCCCCGCCTGATCTCTCGCGATCCGCGGTGGAAATCGTAATGATTCTCGGGCAAAGGGCGGCTGGGTCCGCCCTTTTATTTTGGAGATTTCATGCCCCAGCCCGTTTTGCTCGATACGATTTCAGCCTTGCGGATCTGGCGCAATGCCGAGCGTCGCGACGGTAAGCGCGTGGGCCTTGTGCCCACCATGGGCGCGCTGCATCACGGGCATCTCAGCCTTGTGAATGTCATCCGCGAGGAAGCGGAGAGCGTCGTCGCCTCGATTTTCGTGAACCCCACCCAATTCGCGCCCACCGAGGATTTTTCGAAATATCCTCGTGCGTTCGAGCGCGATCTTGAACTTTTGTCTGAAGTCGATTGCGATGCCGTCTTCGCGCCTCAGGTCTCGGAGATGTATCCCGACGGCTTCTCGACCGCGATCTCGCTCGCGGGCCCGGCGACGGTTGGCCTTGAGGACAAGTTTCGCCCCACGCATTTCACCGGCGTGGCCACGGTGGTGGCAAAGCTGCTGTTGCAATCGAATGCCGATGTCGCGGTATTCGGCGAGAAGGATTACCAGCAACTCGCGGTCATCCGGCAATTGGTGCGCGATCTCGACCTGCGCGTGACAATCCTCGGCGCGCCGACCATCCGCGAGGAGGACGGGCTCGCCATGTCCTCCCGCAATGTCTATCTCACGGGCCGCGAGCGCTCGGTGGCACCATTGATCCACCAGACCTTGCAGGAAGCGGCGGAAGCAGTGCGGGCCGGCATGCCCTTCGATGCCATCGAGCGTGAGGCCTCTGCCGCGCTCACCGATGCCGGTTTCGAGGTGGATTACGTCGCGATCCGCGATGCCGAAACCCTGCGCGAACCCGCAAAGGATGCCGCGCCGGGCACCTTGCGCCTGCTGGCGGCGGCGAAGATCGGCTCTACGCGGCTCATCGACAACATCGCGACCGAATGAGGGCTTCTAGCTCGCGAGCAACGCCTTGCGCGCTTCCGTAAGCTTCGCGGTCTCTTCGGGCGAGAGCTTGGGATAGTCGAGCTTCAGGCTTTCAAGCTCGGCCACCAGCGCGCCCATCACCGCGAGGCGCATGAACCATTTGCGATCTGCCGGGATGACATACCACGGCGCGTGCTTGGCTGCGGTCGCGCCAATCGCGCTCTCGTAAGCGGACATATAGCTGTCCCAATGGGCGCGCTCGGCGACATCGCGAGCGTTGAACTTCCAGTTCTTCTGCGGATCATCGATGCGCTCAAGCTGGCGCGCCTTCTGCTCTTCCTTCGAGACATGCAGGAAGAACTTGATGATCTTCGTACCGCTCTGCGCGAGGTGCCTCTCATGGTCGGCGATGGCCTGCAGCCTTTCGGCCCAGAAATCCTTCGAGCCCGACTCGGCCGCGAACGGGTTTTTCGGCGGCAGCCGCTGCCCCTTCAGAAATTCCGGATGAACGCGCACCACCAAAGCCTCCTCGTAATAGGAGCGGTTGTGGATGCCGATGCGCCCACGCTCCGGGAGGCAACGCGCAGTGCGCCAGAGGAAATCGTGATCGAGCTCCTCGGGTGAGGGCGCCTTGAAGGAGAAAACCTGGCAGCCCTGCGGGTTCACCCCGCTCATCACATGCTCGATGGTGGAATCCTTGCCCGCAGCATCCATCGCCTGAAGGATGATCAGCACCGACCATGTATCGGAGGCATAAAGCTTTTCCTGCAATTCGCGCAGGCGCTCCTTGCCGAGTTCGAGCATGGTCTTGGCTTCATCCTTGGTCAGCGTCGCGCCGCCCATATCATCCGGCGCGTGCTGCGAGAGCGCGAAGCCCTTGCCCTTGGTGATGCGGAACGGGGCGACAAAGGCGGCGGCATCATCGAGGATCATCGGCAGCTCCACGGGGTCGAGCACGCATTCGTGCAAGCCCTTTCCATTCGTGCATGTCTGGCGCTGGCCTGCAAGACAGGTTGTGCCGAGGACTGCGCCGGGGCATAGGAGCCTGATGGATTTCGGGATTCTCTATGATTGCGACGGCACGCTGATCGACAGCGAGCACATCGCGGGTTCGGTCTGCGCGGAAGCGCTGACGGGCCTCGGCTACCCCATCACGATGCGGGAGTTCAACGCGCGCTTCAACGGCGTGCCCGCCGCGAAGGTTTGGGAGATCCTGCGGGCCGAACTGCCATTCCAGCTCCCCGAAGGCTTCAATGATCGGCTGAACGCGGAAATCCATCGGCGACAGGATAGTGAGATCACGCTCATCCCCGATGTGGTGGAAACCATCTATGCCATTGAAGGCCCGCGCGCGGTGGCATCGTCCACCGGCCTCGTGCGGTTGAAGAAGAACCTCGAATTCACCGGCCTCGCGCCGCTGTTCGGCGACCACATCTATTCCGCGAGCCAGGTCGCGCGCGGCAAACCCGCGCCGGATGTCTTCCTGTTCGCGGCGAGCCAGCTCGGCGTCGATCCCACCCATGCGGTGGTGATTGAGGATTCGGTCGCGGGTGTCACAGCAGCCTTGCGCGCGGGTATGCGCGCCATCGGCTTTGCCGGCGCGAACCACGGCGCGGAAGACCTGCACGATCGCCTCGTGAAAGCCGGCGCGCTGACCGTAATCGACCGCTTGGCGGAACTCCCGCCGATCATCGCGGATTTGCGCGCCTGACGCCTTTCCGCTGATTGCCTTTCGGCCGGAACGGCGATACCTCCTGCCGCGACAACAACCGGCGCAAAGCGCTTGAGGGAGAACGAAGACGATGCCGCACATCGCCTTCTATGCCGGGTCTTTCGATCCGCCGACGGATGGGCATCTCGATGTCATCCGCCGCGCTCTCGCCATTGCCGATGAACTCGTCATCGCCATTGGCACGCATCCGGGCAAGGCGCCGCTCTTCACGGTGGAAGAGCGCGCCTCCATGCTCGAAACCGTGGTGGCCGAGGTGGCCGGCGGCAAGCCGGTGCGCGTGACGACTTTCAACGATCTCACCGTGCATGCCGCGCGGCGCGTGGGCGCTTCCATCCTCATCCGCGGCCTGCGCGATGGCACGGATCTCGATTACGAGATGCAGCTTGCGGGCATGAACGGCACCATGGCGCCGGAAATCCAGACCGTGTTCGTGCCGGCCTCACCGCCGGTCCGCCCCATCACCGCCACGCTCGTGCGCCAGATCGCGGCACTCGGCGGCGATGTCTCGGGCTTCGTGCCGAAACCGGTATTCACCGCACTGAAGGCGAAATTTGCCGCCAAGGCGTGACCCATTGAAGGAAAAACCCATGCATCGCCGTCTGTTTCTTGCTGCCGCTGCCGCCCTCATGCCGGCTTTTGCCTTCGCGCAGGCCGCCCCGAAGCTCGACCCCGAGAACACGCTCGTCATCGAACTGAAATCCGGCAAGGTGGTGATCGCGCTGAGGCCCGATCTCGCGCCGAAGCATGTCGAGCGCATCAAGGGCCTCGCGCGGAAAGGCTTCTATGACGGCATCGTGTTCCATCGCGTGCTCGATGGCTTCATGGCCCAGACTGGCGACCCCACCGGCACCGGGATGGGCGGCTCGGACCTCGGCAACCTGCCAGCGGAATTCTCCCGCACCGAGCGCTATGTGCGCGGCACCGTGGGCATGGCCCGCACACAGGATCCGAACTCAGCCAATTCGCAGTTCTTCATCATGTTCGCCGAAGCACCGGGCCTCAACGGCCAGTACACGATCTGGGGCCGCGTGGTGGAGGGCATGGAGCATGTCGACAAGATCCGCCGCGTTGACCCCTCGCGCGAGCGCGTCGCCAAGGAACAGCTCGACAAGATGATCCGCGTGCGCGTTGCCGCCGATATCCGCTGAATTTTGAAATCCCGGTTATTCTGAGAAGGAGCGCCCGATGGCCGAACCCGAAAACACCCTCATCCTCGACACGACCAAGGGCGTCGTGACCATCGAGATGCGCCCGGATCTAGCTCCCGGCCATGTCGCGCATATCAAGAAGCTTGTGCGTGAAGGTTTCTACGATGGCCTGTCCTTCCATCGCGTGATCGATGGCTTCATGGCGCAGGGCGGCTGCCCTGATGGCACCGGCATGGGCGGCTCCAGCTACCCGGACCTAAAGGCCGAGTTCAACGCCGAGCCGCATGTGCGCGGCGTCTGCTCAATGGCGCGCGCCCGCAACCCGGATTCGGCCAATTCGCAGTTCTTCATCGTGTTTGACGACGCGACCTTCCTCGACAAGCAATACACCGTCTGGGGCAAGGTGATCGAAGGCATGGAGAATGTGGACCAGTTCGCGCGTGGTGAGCCCGTGCGCAAACCGGATCGCATCAACAAGGCCTCCATCGCGGCGGATGCGTGAGCCATGACGACGAAACCGGCGGGCGAAGCGTCGCTGACGCTCGCCGATTTCGATTACGACCTGCCGGAAGCGCGTATTGCGCTGCATCCCGTTTCCCCGCGTGACAGTTCAAAACTGCTCGTGGTGGGGCAGGGCGGAATGCAGGATCGCGTCTTTCGCGACCTGCCGGACCTGCTGAACGCGGGCGATCTCCTCGTTTTCAATGATACCCGCGTCATCCCAGCCCGCCTTCTTGGCGAGCGGGATCGCGAGGGAAACCGCGTGGCCATCGAGGCTTTGCTGCTGAAGCGGCTGGATGATGCGACCTGGACCGCCTTCGCCAGGCCGGGAAAACGCCTGAAACCGGGCGATCGCGTCACTTTCGGCGAACGCGGGGCTGTCTGCCTCATGGGCTCGCTCTCCACCGAAGTGGTGGAGAAGGGCGAGGAGGGGATTGTCACCTTCCGCTTCGATCGCGCCGGCGCTTATCTCGACGAGGCCATCGCGCTGGTCGGTGCGATGCCGCTGCCGCCCTACATCCTGGAGGCGCGCAAGCGGTTGGGCGAGGGCGATGACCCTGCCGATGCCGCCGATTATCAGACCGTTTTCGCGAAAAACGAAGGCGCGGTGGCTTCTCCCACCGCTTCGCTGCATTTCACGCCGGGCCTGATCGAGCGGCTCGCCGCGAAGGGCATCGGCCATGCCTTCCTCACGCTGCATGTCGGCGCGGGAACCTTCCTGCCGGTAAAGGCGGAGAACATCGCCGACCATCGCATGCATGCCGAATGGGGCGAGATCCGCGCTGAAACCGCGCGCCGCATCAACGAGACGCGCGGCAGAGGCGGGCGGATCATCGCCGTGGGCACCACCGTCTGCCGCCTGCTCGAAAGCGCGGTGGATGCCCAAGGGCAGATCCAGCCCTTCCTCGGCGATACCGATATCTTCCTGCGGCCCGGTCATGTATTCCGCGGATTGGATGCGCTGATCACCAATTTCCACCTGCCGAAATCAACGCTGCTGATGCTCGTTTCCGCCTTCGCAGGCACCGAAACGATGAAGCGCGCCTATCGCCACGCCATCGAAAACGGCTACCGCTTCTATTCCTACGGCGATTCCTCGCTGCTCTGGCCGGGGGGCGCCTGATGAAAGTCACCTTCACGCTGAATGCCACCGATGGCGCGGCCCGCACCGGCGTGCTCTCGATGCCGCGCGGCGATATCCGCACACCCGCCTTCATGCCCGTGGGCACAGCCGGCACGGTGAAGGGCCTCTATATGGAGCAGGTGAGGGGGACGGGGGCCGATATCATCCTCGGCAACACCTATCACCTCATGCTCCGCCCCGGTGCCGAGCGGGTCGCGCGGCTCGGCGGCCTGCACGAGATGGCGCGCTGGCCATACCCGATCCTCACGGATAGCGGCGGCTTTCAGGTGATGTCGCTTTCGGCGCTGCGCAAGCTCAAAGAAAAGGGCGTGACCTTTCAATCGCATATCGATGGCTCCAAACACGAGCTGACTCCCGAGCGCTCGGTCGAGATCCAGCTCCTGCTCGATAGCGACATCATCATGCAGCTCGATGAGTGCATCCGCCTTCCCGCACCCGAGAAAGAAGTGGAGCGCGCAATGCGCCTCTCGCTGCGGTGGGCGGAACGCTCGAAAGCTGCGTTTGGTAACCAGCCGGGTCGCGCGCTGTTCGGCATCGTGCAGGGCGGAACCTTGCCGCATCTCAGGCGCGAAAGTGCGGAAAACCTCGCCGCGCTCGATCTGCCGGGCTACGCCATTGGCGGCCTCGCAGTGGGCGAACCGCAGGCCGAGATGCTCGCGACCATCGAGGCGACCGAGCCCTATCTTCCGCGCGAGAAGCCGCGTTACCTCATGGGCGTGGGCACGCCGGATGACATTCTCGAAGCCATCCGGCGCGGCGTGGATATGTTCGATTGCGTCATGCCCACGCGCGCCGGCCGCCACGGCACGGCCTATACGCGCCACGGCAAACTCAACTTGCGCAATGCGAAATATGCCGAGGAAAAGCGGCCCATGGATGAAACCTCATCCTGCCCCGCTGCGCGGGATTATTCGCTGGCCTACCTGCATCACCTCACGAAATCCGGCGAGATGCTGGGGCAGATGCTGCTGACCTGGAACAACATCGCCTATTACCAGCAGCTGGTGGCGGGAGCCCGCGCGGCCATTGCCGCAAGGCGCTATGCGGACTACGTGATGGAGACCAAGGAAGGCTGGGCGCGGGGCGCGCTTTAAGCCAGATAAAAACAGCCGGGGAAACCATGCCGAGCGATATCGAGATTGCGCGTTCCGCGCGCCTTCAGCCCATTGGCACCATCGCCGACAAGCTGGGCATCCCCGATGAGGCGCTCTCGCCCTACGGCAAGCACATCGCCAAGGTTGATCTCAACTGGCTGAAATCGCACGGGAAGAAGCCAGGCAAGCTGGTGCTCGTCACCGCCATCAACCCCACGCCGGCGGGCGAGGGGAAGACGACCACAACCGTTGGCTTGGGCGATGCGCTCAACCGCATCGGCAAGAAGACCGTGATCGCCCTGCGCGAGCCCTCGCTCGGGCCCTGCTTCGGCGTGAAGGGCGGGGCTGCCGGCGGCGGTTACGCGCAGATCGTGCCGATGGAGCAGATCAACCTGCATTTCACGGGCGATTTCCACGCGATTGGCGCCGCACATAACCTGCTCTCGGCCATGCTCGACAACCACATCTACTGGGGCAACGCGCTGGGTATCGATGCGCGGCGCATCACCTGGCGGCGCGCGCTTGACATGAATGACCGCTCCTTGCGCGGGCTCGTTTCCTCGCTGGGTGGCGTGGCGAACGGCTTCCCGCGCGAGGACGGCTTCGACATCACCGTCGCCTCCGAGGTGATGGCAGCGTTCTGCCTCGCGGATAGCGTCGCGGATCTTGAGAAGCGCCTTGCGCGGATCATCGTGGCGGAAACGCGCGACCGCAAACCCGTGACCGCTGCCGATCTCAAGGCTTCGGGCGCGATGACCGTGCTGCTGAAGGATGCGCTGCAACCGAACCTGGTGCAGACGCTGGAAGGCAACCCCGCCTTCGTGCATGGCGGGCCATTTGCCAACATCGCGCATGGCTGCAACTCGCTGATCGCCACGAAAAGCGCGCTCTCACTCGGGGATTTCGTGGTCACGGAAGCGGGTTTTGGGGCCGATCTCGGCGCAGAGAAATTCCTCGACATCAAGTGCCGCATCGGCGGGCTTGAGCCTGCCGCCGTGGTGATCGTCGCCACCTTGCGTGCGCTGAAGATGCATGGCGGCGTGGCCAAGGCCGATCTCGGGCAGCCCAATATCGCGTCCCTACGCGCGGGCTTCGTCAATCTCGCGCGGCACATCGCGAATATCCGCAAGTATGGCCTCGAACCGGTGGTGGCGATCAACCATTTCTCCGCCGACAGCGCCGAGGAGGAAGCCGAACTCATCCGCCTCGTGCGCGAGGAAGCCAATGCCGAGGCCTTCCTCTGCAAACATTGGGCGGAGGGCGGAAAGGGTGCCGAGGTCCTGGCGCACCGCGTCGCGGAGATCGCCGAGAGCGGTTCCGCGCGCTTCCAGCCGCTCTACCCCGATGCGATGCCGCTGGCGGACAAGATGCGCACCATCGCCCGCGAGATCTATGGCGCGGCAGATATCGCTGTGACGCCCGATGCCGCCGCTAAGCTCGCGCGCTTCACGGAGATGGGCTTCGGCCATCTCCCGGTTTGCGTCGCGAAAACGCAAACCTCTTTCTCCGCCGATCCGAAATTGCTGGGTGCGCCTTCGGGCCATATCGTGCCAGTGCGGGATGCCGTGCTTTCCGCCGGCGCGGGGTTCGTCGTGATGATCTGCGGCGATATCCTGCGCATGCCCGGCCTGCCACGCGAGCCTGCAGCCGAGCGCATCCACCTCACGGCGGATGGCGTGGTGGAAGGCCTGTTCTGAACAGGCTTTTGCATCGCGGCATGGGGTGCTAAGCGCGGGGCTCCTGTCTGACCGGAGTGCGCCCATGCCCGCGACCCTCATTGACGGCAAGGCCGTCGCTGCCAGCCTTCGGGCAGAACTCGCGACCCGCGTCGCCGCCCATGTCGCGGCGGGCAAGCGCGCGCCCGGCCTCGCAGTGGTGCTCGTGGGCGAAGATCCGGCGAGCCAGGTCTATGTGGCCTCCAAGGCGAAGCAGACCAGCGAGATCGGCATGGTCTCGATCGAGCACAAGCTGCCGGCGGAGACCTCGCAAGCCGATCTGCTGGCGCTGATTGCTAGGCTCAACGCTGATCCCGCCATCGACGGCATCCTCGTGCAACTGCCGGTGCCGAAGCACATCGATGCCGAGGCCGTTATCGAGGCGATTGACCCCGCGAAGGATGTCGATGGCTTCCACCCGGTGAATGTCGGCCGGCTCGCCACGGGCGGAAAGGCCTTCGTGCCCTGTACGCCGCGCGGCTCCATGCGCCTCATTCGTACGGTGCGCGCCGATCTCTCGGGCCTGCATGCCGTGGTGGTGGGGCGCTCGAACATCGTGGGCAAGCCGATGGCGCAGCTGCTGCTCGCCGAGCATTGCACCGTGACCATCGCCCATTCCCGCACGAAGGATCTGCCGGGCATCTGCCAGCAGGCGGATATTCTCGTTGCGGCAGTGGGCCGCCCGCTGATGCTGAACGCTGCTCATGTGAAGCCCGGCGCCATCGTCGTCGATGTTGGCATCAATCGCGTACCTTCGGGCGAGAAGACAAAGCTCGTGGGCGATGTGGAT
Organism: Beijerinckiaceae bacterium; assembly: GCA_025458025.1. GTDB lineage: Bacteria > Pseudomonadota > Alphaproteobacteria > Rhizobiales > Beijerinckiaceae > Rhabdaerophilum. The sequence continues at coordinate 9,916 of JALOTF010000094.1, forward strand.
TTCGACGCGGTGCTGGATATTGCCGGCGCAATCACGCCCGTTCCCGGTGGCGTAGGCCCGATGACAATCGCCTGCCTGCTGGAGAACACGCTCGAGAGTTACGAGCGGAAGCTCGGCTGATCAGCGCGTCTTCTGCCGCACCACACAGCGCCCGTCACGTGCAGCCATGCCCGCGAGCCGTTGCGGCAACACCTGCTTCAGCGCGATTCGCTCCTCGCGGCTCATGGAGATCCAATTGCCGATCTCCGCGCCTGTGCGTCCGCAGCCGAGGCAGAAGCCTGTGATCGGATCGAGCGTGCAGAGCTTGATGCAGGGGGAGGTGTCGTTCATGAGATGCTGACTGCCAGCAATCGCTCGACCGGATCAAGGAAAATCTCAGACAAAGGGCGACCGCCCGCCGGCCGCTCAGGCCGCCCCTCGCGGAGGCGGTGAGCACAGCGAACTCGCCACGAGCGGAAACCATGGTGAGTTCGGTGGGGTTCGAACCCGATCTTCATCCGGATTTCGCTCCGGGCAAAGCCCGACCGCGAAATACCTGTAAAGTCGTGGGTTCGATGAGACCAGTCACGCCAATGGTGAGCTCGGTGGGATTCGAACCCACGACCCCATGATTAAAAGTCACGTGCTCTACCGACTGAGCTACGAGCTCTCACCAACTGGTTGGGGCGAGATAGGCGGTTCGGAGGGGGCGGTCAACCGGCTTGCCGCGAAAAGAAGCACCGGCAGCAAAGTATCGGGCGGGAAAAGAAAAAAGGCCGGGTGGACAATGCCCCCGGCCTTCGCTTTCCGCGCGAAACGCGCAGACCTCAGAGCGGCGGAATGCGCAGGATCTGGCCCGGATAGATCTTGTCCGGATGCGTGAGCATCGGCTTGTTCGCTTCGAAGATCACGGGGTACTTGTCACCCTTGCCCTTGCCGTAATTGGCTTCGGCGATCTTCCAGAGCGTATCGCCCTTCTTCACCTCGTACATCTTCGACATGGCCTTCTGAAGGGCCGCAAAATTCGCTTCCACGGTCGCAACGCCCATGGTGTTGCCGAGTGCGAGCACGATCTTCTCGGCGATTTCGGCGTTGGTGGGTTCGCCTGAAACCTTCACGGTGTTGCCTTCGACCTGGATATCGAGCCCCTGCACATCGAAGCCGTGCTTGGCGACCTCGGCCTTGAGCGCATCGGCGGGGGCGGCCTGCGCCTCGCTCGCACCGAAAATCTTCTCGCCGACCGACTTGATGAAATTGAACAGTCCCATGTCACCCCTCCTCGCGCCATTCCCGGCGCTTCTGCGGACATTGCCACGCTAGCCCGCGCAATGCGCAGGACACAAGTCGAAACACTTTGTATAGGCCGATCCACGATTGTATCGCGCCTTGGATTGTCGCCCGGGAGAAATCCGACATGTCTGCCCAGAAAGACGCTGCTTCCTGCCTCGCCGTCATCCTTGCGGCGGGTGAGGGAACGCGCATGAAATCCGCCCGTCCCAAGGTGCTGCATGAAGTGGCGGGGCGTAGTCTCGTGGGCCATGCGCTGAAAAGTGCCGAAGCGGCTGGTCTGGGACGCGCCGTGGTGGTGATCGGGCCGGATCGGCCAGACGTCGCGAAGGAAGTGACCCGCCTCGTGCCCGAAGCCGAGGTGGTGGAGCAGCGCGAGCGATGCGGCACGGCCCATGCAGTGCTTCAGGCCGAGCGGGCGATTGGTGTTGGCCACAAGGCCATCGTCGTGCTCTTCGGCGATACACCGCTCGTGCGACCTGAGACCATCCGTGCGCTGGCGGAAGCCGTGCAGCAAGGCAAGACCGCCGTGGCCGTGATGGGTTTTCAGGCGAAAGACCCCACGGGCTATGGCCGGCTGATCATGGATGGCACAGACCTGATCGGCATCCGCGAGCACAAGGATGCAAGCGAGAAGGAACGTGCAATTACGCTCTGCAATGGTGGCCTGATGGCCCTGCGCGGCGATCTCGCGCTCGGGCTTCTCAAATCCGTGCAATCCAAGAACGCGCAGAACGAATTCTACCTCACGGATTGCGTGGGCCTCGCCTGTGCGCGCGGCCTTGCGGCACGCGTCATCGAGGTGCCTGAGGAAGAGGCGCTGGGCGTGAATGATCGCGTGCAGCTCGCAGCCTGCGAGGCGGTGCTGCAGAACCGTCTGCGCGAGCAGCATATGCGCAACGGCGTCACGCTGATCGCGCCGGAAACCGTGTTTTTCTCGACCGATACGGTAATCGGCCGCGATGTCCTGATCGAGCCGAATTGCGTGTTCGGCCCCGGCGTGACGATTGCAGACAACGCGGTCATCCATGCCTTTTCGCATCTCGAAGGGGCGAAGGTGGCGGCGGGTGCGAATGTCGGGCCCTTCGCGCGACTCCGGCCTGGTGCAAATCTCGGCGAAGGGGCGAAGGTCGGCAATTTCGTCGAGGTGAAGAATGCCGATCTCGGTGCTGGCGCGAAAGTCAGCCACCTGACCTATCTTGGGGACGCCACCATCGGCGCGGAGGCGAATATCGGCGCAGGCACGATCACCTGCAATTACGATGGATTCCGCAAGTTCCGCACGGAAATCGGCGCAGGCGCCTTCGTCGGTTCGAATTCCTCGCTGGTGGCACCGGTGACAATCGGCGAGGGGGCCTTTGTCGGCTCCGGTTCGGTGGTCACGAAAAACGTGCCGCCAAACGCGCTGGCGGTGGCGCGCGGGCATCAGGTGACGAAGGAAGGCTGGGCCAACAGCTTCCGCGCGCGCCCGGAAAATCAGGCAAAAAAGAAACCATCCCGCTGAACAATCAGCTGCTTTCGAGCGTCACAAACCGTTTCGCAACGTGATTTGTGCGACTGCGCCGGTTCTGGCACTCGTCGGGCCGGATTTTCGGGCTTAGGAATTGGAGGGCTCATGTGCGGCATCGTCGGCATTCTCGGCAAGGAAGCGGTCGCGTTCGCTATCGTCGAGGGCCTGAAGCGGCTCGAATATCGCGGCTATGAT
>JALOTF010000142.1 GCA_025458025.1 Beijerinckiaceae bacterium
CACCGGCACGGTCGCCGCCGCTTCCATCGAAAGACCGGCCGGAACCTCAAAGAAATGCCAGGCCGGAGCCACGAGATGCGACGCGAAGGTATCCGCCGCGAAGCCCATCACGCGGTCGCCCACGGCAAGCTCCGTCACGCCTTCGCCAACGCGCGTGACGATGCCCGAGCATTCGAAGCCCAGAGCCGCTGCCGTGAGGCCCGCGCCGAGCAGGTCGTCATCGAGAATGCCGAGGCCCACGAGGATATCGCGGAAGTTCAGGCCCACGGCCGAAACCTCGATCTCCACCTCGCCGGCACGCGGGCCGAGGCGCGGAGCCTTCATCCACTGGAAGCTTTCGAGGCGGCCCGGCTGCTCGAATTTCAGCACCGCGCGCTCGTTGGGTGCGAGCGGCTCGACGCGCGTGAGGCCGCGCGGGGTGAGATCGGTCGCGAGATCCAGCAGGCGGAAATCCACCGCCGGATATTCGTTGATCGCGACGCGCAGGAAGCCCCAAAGGCCGCTCTGCACGGGCTTCGGTTCGCCCTCTGCCTCGATCGCGCCCCGCGTCACAACCGTGATGCGCGGGGTGGCACTCTCGTGCTCGAAGGTCTCGGCAATGGCCTTCAGCGCCTCGATATGGCGCGCAAGGGCTTCCACACTGTCAGTGCTGGAATCTTCAGCGAAATAAACGAGATGCACCGGAAGATCGCCCGCTTTCGCGCGGTCCAGAAGCTTCTTGCCGAGGCTCGTATCCGCCGGGATCGAGAGCGAGGCCGAACCGGCGAAGGCCGTGAAGATCGGGGCCTTCGGCTGGCCGATCACCACGCAATCCGGCATCAGCGCGACATGCGCGGCAACGCTCGCGGGAGAAGCAGCGCTCAGAAGCGCGCCGAGGCCATCGGCCATCACGCGCGTGCTGATCTCCTGCGCGCCAAAGCGCTCCAGCACGAGGCGGGCGCTGATGGTGTTCACGCGCGCTTCGAGCGCGGCCTCGTTTTTCGGGGCGGGCGTAAGCCATCCGTTCCAGATACCGCCGACGAGATCGAGCGTGAGATCCGTGCCGGGCTGCGCAAGAAGGATCGTGCTCTCGGGACGCAGGAAGCCCGCGAGCATTTCCGGCAGGCCGTCGCGCACGAGGCTCGTCGTGGCGATGCCCGCAAGCACATCATAGCGCACGGCAGGCTGGCGACCTTCCACGGCGGAGAGATCCAGAAATTCGATATCCGTTTCGAGGCGCAGGAAGGCGCGCGCCTGATCAATCGCCTTGCGATTGGGCGCTGCAAGTGTGAGTTCGATACGGCCCGCCTGTGAGAGCGGTTGCATCGCATGGATGACGCCCGCCGTCCACGGATGAGCGACAAGCACCCGCAGGCGGCGCGAGAATTGTGTCGCGGCTTGTTCAATCGCCTCGCGCAACGCGGCGATCACCGGTTGGCCGAGAACGCCACCGGCTTCCATCTGCTCGCGCAGCCAGACCGGCGGCGGAAGCGTGCGGCCGGAACGGATGCTTTCCTCGACATGCGCCAGCGCGTGGGATGCGAGGCGCAATTCGAAGGCCGCTTCGGGGAAATTCGTGGCCAGCGTCGTCACCAGCGATTCCGGTGCAGGCAGGGGGCATTCAGTAGACAGCACATCGTTCTTCACGAGGCCGAAGCCCTCGCAATTGGCGATCGCCAGATCGACCAGCGCACGGGCCTGCGCATCCGTGAAGCGGGCCTGCACGGACGTGGCATCCACCCGACCATCGGGCAGGGCGGATTTCAGCAGCTTGTGGCTCAGCGAAATGCCGAAAGCGCGCAAAACCAGCCAGGCTGGCGGCGGATTGGGCTCGCCAGCATCCGATTTCGGTGCAACGCGAGCCGCAACAAGCGCTTGCGCCTCCTCGGCGGAGATCGCGAAGGGCAGATGCTCCACACGGAAAGTGCGATCCGCAACCGTCGCCTTCGAGAGATAGAGCGCCTTCAGTACCGCCGCTTCCACAGAGGCCACGACCTTGCCGGCCTCGTCCATCAGAGTGATGGCGACGGTCTTGAAGCGGTCCGTTTCCTGCGTCAGCAGGGTGATCGCGCGGCGGATCGGCACGCCATGCCGCCAGACGCAGATCTTGCGGAAGCGCACCGGCAGATGGGCCTTCTTCTCGCCCTCCTTCTGCGGGCGCGAGATGAAGAGGCCGTGGAACGAGGCATCGAGCGAGATCGGGCTGAGGACATGCTTATCCTCGAAGGCGCCAAGGCCACCCTTGGGCGCCGCGAGCTGCGAATCCGTCGTCACGCGGTCGCGTTCGCTGGAGGTCACGAGCTGGAAGAGCGGGCCGTATTCGAGGCCGGCGAGAGTCGCTTCCTCGTAGACCTCGGCGGCCGTGTCCTTCACCTTCTCGGAGGCCAATGGCGGATCCAGCGGCTTGGTTTCGGGCCGCGTCAGTGCGCTGATGATGCCGCGCGCATGCAGCGACCATTCTTGCGCCGAAAAGCGCTTGCGACTCCAGATTTCAACCGTGGAGGTCGCCGCCGCATAGCGCACGGAAACCTCGCGGGTTTCATCCTCGGCGATGGCCAGAGCCTTCAGCACGTCGAATTCGTCGAGTTCCAGCGGTACGTCACCGAAGAGGTCGCGGCCGGCCGCCAGACCCATCTCGATCAGGCCCGCCGCCGGGACGATCACACCGCCATCGACGCGGTGGTCATCGAGATAGGGCACGAGTTGCGGGTCGATCAGCGCGCGCCATTCCGGCGAGCCATCGGCCATGCGGGCGCCGAGCAGCGGGTGGCGCTGGTCGGATTGCATGGTCTTGCCATAGGCGTTGAAAGCCTCGGCAGTTGCGGGCAGCGCGTAATCGTTGCGGCTGAACGGGTAGCTCGGAAGCGCGAGCGGCTCAGCCGGGCGCGGCCCAAAAATCGTCGCAGTGTTGAACGGAACGCCATGCGTCATCAACCGGCCGATGATGAGATCAACCGCGGCTTCCGTGTCCTTCTGCGAGAGCGTGGTGAGGCACTCGGCCTCCAGCCCCAGACCCTTCAGGTTTTCCTGAACTGCACCATTGAGAATGGCGCGCGGGCTGATTTCCACGAACGTTTTCGGCCCGGTTCCGGCTGCAGCGCATACCGCATCGGCGAAGCGCACTTCCTGTCGAATGTTGCGCCACCAGTAATCCGCATCGAGCTTGTCGCCCGCGATCTCCTCGCCGGTGACAGCCGAGAGGAAACGGCTATTGCCTGCGCACGGCTGGATGACCGCGAGATCTGCCACCATCGCCTTTTCGAACGGCGCGAGGGCTGACGAGTGGAAGGGGTAATCGATGTCGAGCGCAATGGTTGCAACACGCGAGAGGCGGCAATGCTTGGCGAAGCTCTTGAGCAGATCCGCCGGGCCGGACAGTGAGGTCGAGGTCGGGCTGTTCGTCGCCGCGATCTCGAGTTCGGGATGTCCGAAAGCGGAGAGCAATTGTTCCACCTTCGCGCGCTCGGCGGCCACCACCATCATGCGGCCAAGGCCGCGCACCTTCTCCTGGTGTTTCGAGCGGAGATAAATGAGGCGCGTTGCATCCGCGCGGGTGAGAATGCCCGCCGCTTCCGCAGCCGCCACCTCGCCCACGGAATGGCCGAGCACGCCTTCGGGTACGAAGCCG
>JALOTF010000143.1 GCA_025458025.1 Beijerinckiaceae bacterium
GCCGCGGGCAGGATCGTCGCGTTTCTTTCGTCGTCGACAAGGGTACGCCGCTGGATCTCACCGGCGGCACGCTCGAGCCCACCAACAACCCGATGGATGTCGCCATTTCGGGCGAGGGTTTCTTCGTGGTGCAGACGCCGCAGGGCGAGCGCTACACCCGCAATGGTGCGCTGATGCTCAATGCGAATGGCGACCTCGTGAATTCCGACGGATTCGCGCTGCAGGGCGAACAGGGCAACTTCCAGTTCACGCAAGGCGACGGGCCGATCTCGATTGCCGGCGACGGCACGATTGCCACCAACAACGGCACACGCGGTCGCCTGCGGATCGTGCGCTTTGCCAATCCGCAGGGCCTCGAAAATGCCGGCGCGAACCTCTTCACCACCCGCCAGCAGGCCGAGCCCGTGCAGCAGGCCCGCGTGCAGGCCGGCTTCGTGGAACGTTCCAACGTGAAGCCCGTGCTCGAAATCAGCCGGATGATCGAGGTGAATCGCGCCTACCAGAGCGTGGCCAGCCTGATGTCCCGCAGTGACGAAGTGCGCCGTACCGCGATCCAGCGGCTCGGCGAATCCATCTGAACCTGAACCGGAGAGGCCAATCCCATGCGTGCTCTTTACACCGCTGCCACCGGTATGATGGCGCAGGAAAAAAGCGTTGAAGTGATCTCGAACAACGTCGCGAACATGCGCACGACGGGGTTCAAGCGGCAGACCATCCACTTCCAGGATCTGCTCTATGAACACCAGCGCCGTTCGGGTGCGCCCACCTCCGACCAGAACACGCAGGCGCCTGCGGGTCTCTTCGTCGGCTCGGGTGTGAAAACGGTCGCGACCCCCCGCATCATGAGCCAAGGCAACATCACCATGACGGAGCGCAGCTTCGACATGGCGATCCGCGGCGAAGGCTTCTTTCGCATCCAGCTTCCCGATGGCCGCACCGCCTATACCCGTGACGGCGGCTTCGAAACCGACAGCCAGGGCCGCCTGACCACCAAGGACGGCTACCTCGTGGATCCGGGCATCACCGTGCCGCAGGATGCGACCAGTGTTTCGGTGAACCAGCTCGGCCAGGTCACGGCCATGCTACCGGGCCAGGTGCAGCCGCAGGCTCTGGGGCAGCTGACCATGAGCCGCTTCATCAACAAGGTCGGCCTCGAATCGATCGGCGACAACCTCTACCTCGAGACACCGGGTTCGGGCGCGGCCATTGATGGCACGCCGGGTGGCGAAGGCTTCGGCAACCTGCAGCAGGGTTACCTCGAGGAATCGAACGTCAACGCGGTGACCGAGATTGCCGCGATGATCCAGGCCCAGCGCGCCTACGAGCTGAATTCCAAGGTCATCACCGGAGCGGACCAGATGCTCCAGGCGACCTCCAACCTGTTCCGCGGCTAAGGGGAGTAACGGGTCATGATCCCGCGTTTTCTGCCTCTCACTCTGGCTACCGGGCTGCTCGCAGCCCTGCTTGCCGGTGGCTCCGCTCTCGCGCAGGAGGCCATGCGCCTCAAATCCGAGATCACCGTGACCGGCGATATCGTTCGCCTCGACCAGCTGATCGAGGGTCTGGGCGAGAAGGGTGCGGTCGCGATGTTCCGTGCGCCGCAGCCCGGCCATCGCGGCACCATCCGCGCCGACCGGATTCTCGAAGCGGCGCGCGAACTGGGCATCCGTGGGATCGAAACCGGCGATGTGGTCTCCGTGGCGATCACCCGCCCCGGCCGCACCATCAGCCGTGATGACATGCAGCAGGCGATCGCCCGCGTGGCAGCCGAACGCGGCGGGCTCGGCAATCTCGACATCGTGCTCGACGATCACCATGCCGCGCGGCTGGTGGATGCTACCCGCGGCGAGGCGCTGAAGGTCGCGCAGTTCAATCGCGATCCGCGCACCGGCCGTTTCGAGGCGCGCATCACCCTGCCCGGCGGCACGGATGGCCTCGAAGGCTGGACCGTGACCGGCGGCATCGTGGAAATGCGAGAAGTCGCGGTGCCCGTCGGGGATATCGACCGGGGCGAGGCCATTCAGGCCAAGGACCTCGTGATCGTGAAGCGCCCGGCGGCGCAGGTGGCATCGGATGTGGTTCGCCCGCTCTCCGAACTGCTCGGCATGGTGCCGCGCCGAGCGCTGAAGGCCGGCGAGATGATCCGCTCGGCGGATCTCGCGAAGCCTATCCTCGTCGAGAAGGCCGCGCTCGTCACCGTGACCTATGCCGCGAAGGGCCTGACCCTGACCATGCGCGGCCGCTCGCAGGGCTCCGGCTCGATGGGCGACATCGTGAAGGTGCAGAACCTGCAATCGAAGAAGGTCGTGGAGGGTGTGATCACCGGTCCTGGCCAAGTGACGATCGCCGGGCCGGTGGCCCCCACTGCCGCCCTCTCCGAGAGCGCGCTCGCCCGCTAAAACAAGTTTCGTCTCGAAAGGACGCGTATCATGTCTCGCAATCTCGCTTCGCGCATCGGCCTGATGGCGCTGCCCCTGCTGGCTCTTCCGGCTTGCGGCTCGGTGGATCGCCTCGCCAATATCGGCAAGGCGCCCGCGCTCTCGGCCATCGAGAACCCTGTAGCCCAGCCGGGTTACAAGCCGGTCTCCATGCCGATGCCTGCCCCGAAGCCCATCTCCTACCAGGCGAATTCGCTGTGGCGGCCGGGCAGCCGCGCCTTCTTCAAGGATCAACGCGCGCAGGTCGTTGGCGATATCCTCACGGTGAGGGTGCGCATCACGGACAAGGCGAATATCGACAACACCACCTCGCGCAGCCGGCAGAACGGCGAGAATATGGGCGCGACCGGATTCTTCGGTTTCGAGAACAAGCTCGACAAATACCTGCCGGACGGGTCGAATCCGGCTGGCCTCGTGGATCTTACCTCCGAGAACAGCTCGAAGGGCGCGGGTTCCGTGAAGCGCTCCGAACAGGTCGTTACCGATGTTGCGGCCGTGGTGACGCAGGTGCTGCCGAACGGCAATCTCGTGATCGAGGGCAAGCAGGAGGTGCGCGTCAATTTCGAGGTTCGCGAATTGATCGTGGCCGGCGTGGTGCGCCCCGAGGATATCGAAGCCGGCAACCAGATCGACTCCACCAAGATCGCGCAGGCTCGCATCGCCTATGGCGGCCGCGGCCAGATCACCGATGTGCAGCAGCCCCGCTACGGCCAGCAAGTGCTGGACGTGCTGCTGCCCTTCTAAAACTTTCTCCGCTCTGGCGCGGCGAGCCGGTCTCGCGTCTGCCGCGCCACACCCAACCGATCGGCTCGCTTCCAACCCGAGCCGGCGGCCAGGGCGAACTGTGCCCCTCGCTCCCCCCTTGATGCGGGCCGCGCTCTGCGAAGCGA
>JALOTF010000015.1 GCA_025458025.1 Beijerinckiaceae bacterium
GTCGATCCGGCCGGCACCGCTGGCAACCGGCATCTGGAACTCGCGCGATTCCGAGATCCGACGCTTGAAACCATTCGTGTTGACGTTCGCGACATTGTTCGCGATGACGTCCATCTCACGCCGCAGCGCCGTTTGGCGCGAAAGCGCGATCAGAAGCACGTTCTCCATGCTCCATCTCCTCGGTTTTTCGGGTCTTTGATCTCTCGCTCCCCAGCGCAGATCATTGACGGTGCCTTTACCAAACCAAGGAACGTGCCAAACCGGCCTTCTTGTAAAATCTGAATAAAAACAGCGTGATGAGCTTATCGCATCCTTGAGGCGGGTCGGTCATGGATTGCCGCTGGGCAGAAATGATCAGGCAAAATTTGCCGCATGGGGCGAAAAAGAAATCCTTCGTTAACCATGCTCCCCCAAGGTCGCTCACAAGGCGCTCCGCGAGGCGCCGGGCGATTCCGGGGTGACCCGGTGGAGCCCAGCCAGCGGAGCAAGAGTGAAATCCGGGATGTCCCGGTTCCAGGGTGATCCGATGGCTGCTAGCACCGCGAAGCCTGATGAAATTCCGGAGGACGGCAAGGTTGCCGCTCCCGGCAAGCGCAAGAAGCTGATTATGCTCTCTGCCGTGGCGGCCCTGCTCGCCGTGGGTGCGGGGGGCGGCTATTATTACTGGCAGCGCGGCAAGGCGGCCGAGGCCGAGAAAGCCGCGCAGCTGAAGAAGAAGGCGTTCTTCTTCGATCTGCCGGAAATCACCGTGAACCTCGCGGGCGCGCCCGGGCAGGAGCGCCCGGCTTATCTGAAGCTGAAGCTCGCGCTGGAAGTCGAGGATCAGAAGATGATCGCCGACATCCAGCCGCTGATGCCGCGCGTGATCGACAATTTCCAGATCTTCCTGCGCGAACTGCGCCCGACGGACCTCGAAGGTTCCGCCGGACTCTATCGCCTGAAAGAGGAACTCGTGCGCCGGGTGAACGCATCCATTTACCCCGCGCGCATCGAGGCGATCCTCTTCAAAGACGTGCTGGTGCAGTGAGCGTTTGACCGAACGGTCAAGGAGACGACAGTGGCTGATACGCCGGATACCTCTCAGGACGATCTCGCCGACGAATGGGCCCGCGCGCTGGGTGAAGCCGGCGTCGAGGATGCCGATACCGCCGGTGCGTCCAAGCCCAAGGATGCGGGACTCGATCTCGACCTCGGCACCGGCCTTTTCCTCGATCAGGAAGAGGTGGACACCATCTTCGGGTTCGACCCCGAGGATGCCGACCAATCCAAGCAGAATGGCGTGCGCGCGATCGTCGATTCGACGGTTGTCTCCTATGAGCGCCTGCCGATGCTCGAGATCGTGTTCGACCGTCTGGTCCGCACGCTCACGACCTCGCTGCGCACCTTCTTCTCGGACAACGTCGAAGTCAGCCTCGATGACGTGACGAGCGTGCGCTTCGGCGATTATGTCTCCTCGCTGCCGCTGCCGACCATTCTCGCGGTGTTCAAGGCGGAGCCCTGGGAGAATTACGGCCTCATCACCATCGACAGCGATCTCATCTATCTCGTGATGGATGTGCTGCTCGGCGGCCGCCGTGGCCTCTCCAACTTCCGCATCGAGGGCCGGCCCTACACCACGGTCGAGGTGAACCTCGTTCGCCGCCTGCTGGATCTCGTGCTGCAGGAGGCCGAGCAGGCCTTCCAGCCGCTCTCACCGGTGAAGTTCATCCCGGAGCGCATCGAAACCAACCCGCGCTTCGCCTCCATCACGCGGCCGGCCAACGCAGCGATCCTCATCGCGCTCGCCATCGACCTCGAAGGGCGCGGCGGCCGGGTGGAGATCCTGCTCCCCTATGCCACGATCGAGCCGATCCGCGAGCTGCTGCTCCAGTCCTATATGGGCGAGAAGCTCGGCCGCGATCACATCTGGGAAGGTCACCTCGCCTCCGAGATCTGGCAGGCGACGCTCGATCTCGATGCGGTGCTGCACGAAACGCGCATGCCCGTGAGCAAGGTGCTGGAATTGCAGGTCGGTGACACGCTCGTCTTCGATGTGCGTGGCGACCCGATGGTCACGATCCGTTGCGGCGACCTGATGGTCACGCAAGGCAAGATCGGCCGGATCGGCGACAATATGGCGATCCAGATCGCGAAACCCTTACGGCGTTCGAGAACGACGCTCGCGGCCTTCGAACAAGGCGTCTCAGTCAGGCGCGACAGGTGAATCCATGTCCGGACAACTCGGTTTGATCATTGAAGTCATCGTCGGCGGCCTGCTTGCCGTGACCATCGGCTATTGCGTGCTGCTGGATCGCCGCCTGCGTGCGGTGCGCGCGGATGAGGCGGTGATGCGCAAGACCATCTCCGAACTCTCCATCGCCACCGACCGTGCCGAGCGCGCCATAGACGCGCTGAAGCATACGCTTGGTGATTGCGACCGCACGCTTGGCGAACGCCTGCGCGTGGCGGAGCGCTATGCCTCCGACCTCGAAGACCAGATCCGCTCGGGCGATGATGTGCTCAACCGCATCAGCCGCATCGTCTCCACCGCGCTCGACAGCCCGGTGGTGGAAGGTGCGCCCGATCCGGCCGAGGCCTTCTCCCAGCACGTGATGCGCACCCAGCCGCAGATCCGCTCGGCTTCCCGCATCGCCCAGACCCTCGCTGCCGCTCAGGCACTGGCCAGCCGCGGCGCCGAAAAGAAGCGGGATAACGTGGCATGACCCGGATCCGGCTGATCCCCGTCCTGATTTTCGGTCTGGTGTCGCTGCTCACGATCCGGGTTCTCTCGATCGCGCTCGATAACCGGCCCATTCCGCAGATCGCCGATCTCGGTCCGGGCGCAGGCGATCGCTTCGCCCGCACCATCGAGCGGGCCCGGACGGGCGCTGCGGCTGATGATCCGATCATCACCGGCTCCACCGGCAAGCCTGCCGAAGCCAAGCCCGCCGACCCGAAGGCGCCGCCGCAGGCGACCCAGGCCGAGCCGCCGGTGCCCAAGATCAAGCCGGAGCCGGAAGGCACCCGCGTCGCCCCGCCGCCGGCCCAGATGCCGGAACGTGGCCAGGTGGCGAGCCCCTCCGAGCGCGAGATCCTCGAGCGGCTCAAGGATCGCCGCACCGAGATCGAGGCGCGTGATCGCGAACTCGAAATGCGCGACAGTCTGCTGCGCACCACCGAGCGCAAGCTCGACGAGAAGATCGGCCAGCTGCGCACGCTCGAAAACCAGCTCGAATCGAGCCAGGCCAAGAGCAATGACCCGAAGCAGCGCTTCAAGCCGCTCGTGACCATGTACGAGAGCATGAAGCCGAAGGAGGCTGCGCGCGTCTTCGACCGGCTCGATATCAAGATCCTGATGGATATCGTCCAGCAGATGAATCCGCGGAAAATGGCTGAAATTCTCGCCGCGATGGAGCCTGCTGCCGCTGAACGCCTCACGGTTGCGCTGGCCCGGCAGGCCTCCAATGTGGCCGAAGTTGCGGTTCCCGCAGCCGATGGCGAATTGCCTCGCCTCAATCCGCCGCGGCGGTGATGCGATTAAGCGGGCGTTAGGCATGATGGCCTAGTGTCCTGCAACAGGGATGGGCCGCCTTGTGCTCCGGCGGCCTGTTCGACGTGCCTTCCCCCGTTCGGCTCCTGTTTCGGGTCTTGTGCTGTGTTGCGTTCGCGTTTCTCCCGAAGGCTCGCCCAGGTGGCCAGCCTCATGCTGCTCCCGATGCTCGGCGGAGGGGCCCTTGCGGCCACCGGCCAGGTTGTAGGCTCCGAACAGCAGGGCTATGGCCGGCTGGTCTTCACCTTCAATGCGCCGGTAGGCGCCAAGGTGCGCCTCGTCAATTCGGTGCTGATTGTCGAATTCGAGGAGAGCGTGACGCTCAACCCCGACAAGCTGCCTGTGGAAGTGCCGAATTATATCGGCGTCGCCCGGTTGGATCCCGATGGCCGCTCCATCCGCATTGGCCTCAATGGCCGCTACCGGCATGACCTCAAGGTCGCTGGCGAGCGCGTGTTTCTCGATCTGATGGGGCCGCGTTGGCAGGGCCTTCCGCCGCCGCTGCCGCAGGAAGTGATCGATGAACTCGTGCGCCGCGCCCGCGTTGCCGAGGAGCGCGCCCGCCGTGTCGAGGTGGAAAAGAAGGGCGAGCGCAATATCGATATCCGCGTGGCCCATGCACCGCGCTTCCGCCGCGCCATCTTCACGCTGCCGCGCTCCGCGCCGATTGCGTTTGATGATCGCGATGGCGATCTCACCCTTGTCTTTGATGGCGAATTCGAACTGGCCGAAACACTCGCCCGCGCGCGCCTCGCTGGTCCGGTGGAAGGCGTGAAGGTGACGCGCGAGCCCAACCGGCTTCAGGTGACCATGCGCCTGGCCGATGGAATGAAGGTACGCGGCTTCCGCGAGGATGACAGCTTCACGCTCGATTTCTCCCGCCTTGATGGCAAGGCGCTGGATGAGGCCATTGCCGCCGCGCCAGCCACGCCACCGGATCTCTCGCGTGCCCCGAAGCCGCCGGTCGCCGATGCTGCCGAGCCGCCTGCTTCTCCGGCGCCGGCCGCGCCAGCCGTGCAGCAACCCCTGCCGCAGGCCGCGACGCAGCCGCGTCTCGCACAATCGCCGCAGCCGGTAAGACCCGAAGCGTTTCTGCCGGATAATCTCGGCCAACCGATCGATTTCCGCATCGAGAAGGGGCGTGATCCCGAAGGTTTCGCTCTGCGCCTCGATGGTCTCGGCAAGGCGCCGGTCGCCATCCTCCAACGCGGGCCGACCCTGATCATCGCGATCGAGACCCCGCAAACGCCGGGCATGCCCACGGTGCCGCCTGAACTGAAGGGCCATGTGGATGGCATTCAGGTCACCCGGCTTGCCAATGCCACGGTGCTGCGCCTCACCCCCAAGATGGAGGGCCAGTTCTGGCTCACACGCGATGCCGGTGACATCGTTATCCAGCGTGGCCGAAGCGGCGGCACACCCGAAGCGGTGGCCGGCCAGCCGATTCGCCTCCAGCGCGTCTTCGATGCGCAGGGGCGGGATGCGCTGGAAGCGAGCTTCCGCGGCGATGGTCGCCTGCTGATGATCGAGGATCCGCAGACCGGCGGCAAGCTGGCCATTGTGCCGCTGGCCGAGGGCGCCTTCGCGAGCCCCAAGGCGCAGAGCTTCGCCGAGGTGGTGATCGAGCGTACGCTTGCGGGTTTTGCAGCGCTCCCGCTGGATGAGGCGGTGACGCTGACCCGGCAGGATAATGGCGTGCTACTGAGCCATGAGATCCGCCTCAATCTCTCTTCGCTGCCCCCGCCGGAGCCCCCGGCGGTGAAGGATCGCAAGGCGCTGCTGATCGAGCCGGACACCTATGAGAAGCTCGCGCGGGATCCGTTGCGGTTGCTGGAGCGCGGCCTGCTTCGTGCCGCTGCCGATGCGCCGCGTGTCACCCGCCCGCAGGCGCGCTTGCGCCTCGCGCAGGCCTATCTCGCGCACAAGGCCTATCCGGAAGCGGAGGGCGTGCTCGAAGTTCTCGCACAGGATGACCCCGAAGCCGCGGCGCAAAAGAATGTGGTCTTCGCGCGCGCCTTTGCGGCCACCTTCAAGGGCCGCCTCGTGGAGGCCACCCGCCTGCTGAACGAGCCGCAACTCGCCAACGAGCCGGAACAGCGCCTGTTACAGGGCGTGGTGGATACGAAGGCCATGCGTTACCCGCAAGCCGTGAACAGCTTCCGCGCCGGAATCGATGCGCTTGACGGCTATCCTGATACTCTACAGGCCGATATCCGCCGCTTCGCGATCGAAGCTGCACTGGAAGCCGGCGATGCTGCTTTCGCGCGCGACCAGATCAAGGCCTATGACCGGCTGGATCCGGCGCATCGCGACAATGCGCTGGTGCAGCTGCTTTCCGCACGCCTCGCTGAACTCGAGGGACGCGCTGCGGATGCCTTCGCGGGCTTCACGCAGGCCGCCCAGAGCAACGACCGGCGCATCGAGGCGGAAGCGCGCTTCGGCCGCGCCACGTCCGGCCTTGTCGCGCAGAAACTGACGCCGGAAGAGGCCAAGGCCGAATTCGAGACGCTGACCGCGATCTGGCGGCGTAGCGAAATTGAAGTGAAGGCTCTGGCACGGCTGGGCGAGATCTATGCCTCCGATGGCCGTTGGCGCGAGGCCTTTCTCGCCTCGCAGCGCGCGACCGGGCTGATGCCGAACCACCCCACCGCACGCCGGCTGGAAGAATCCATGGGCCGCCGGTTCGAGAGCCTGTTCCTCGATGCGGAGCATCGCAAGATTTCCAAGGTGGAAGCCCTTGCGATCTATCAGGAGTTCCGCACGCTCGTGCCGCCGGGCCGTCGGGGTGACGAAATCGCCCGCCGCCTCGCGGATCGGCTCTTCGACCTCGATCTCGTGAACGAGGCTGCGGAAATCCTGGAGCATCAGGTGAAGAACCGCCTCGAAGGTGTGGCGCGTTCGGTCGTCGCTACCCGCCTCGCGGTCATGCATCTGCAGAACCGCCAGCCCGTGAAGGCGCTGACCATTCTGAGCCAGACCCGCCTTTCGAGCCTGCCGCCAGACCTCAAGCGCGCCCGCACCCTGCTGGAAGCACGCGCCATGGGTGAATTGTTCCGCACCGAACTCGCGATCGAGGTGCTCGCCAACGAAACCGGCGATGATGTGGAGCGCCTGCGTGCGGATATCCACTGGAAGGGCAAGCACTGGCGCGAGGCCGGTGAAGCCTACGAGCGTGTGCTGGGCGATGCCTGGCAGGGCGATGAAGCGCTGACAAATCAGCAGCGCCTTGATGTGTTGCGCGCGGGCCTCGCCTATGTGCTCGCGGAGGAAGCGCTGTCACTGGATCGCCTGCGCTCGAAATACATGCCGAAAATGGCAAAATCGGATGATGCCGGTGCCTTCAACATGATCGCACTGGAAAATTACTCCAATCCGCGCGGCTTCCGCGATGTGGCGCGGCAGGTGGTGAATGCCGATACGCTCACGGAATTCCTCGCCTCCTACCGCAAGCGCTACCCGGAAACGGCTGGCGAGCAGCGCCCGATCCGCAGTGCGGGCGACCAGCGCCAGTCGGCTCTGCCGGCACCGAATGCCGGTCCGGGCTAAATCCGGACTGGCCTGCTAAAGCGGGCCGAAGCTCTGCACGAGCGAGCCTGCGACAAGCCGCCAGCCATCGACCAGCACGAAGAAGATCAGCTTGAAAGGCAGGGCCACCGTCACCGGTGGCACCATCATCATGCCCATCGAGATCAGGATGGAGGACACCACCAGATCGATGATGAGGAACGGAATGAAGAGCAGGAAGCCGATCTCGAAGGCACGACGCAATTCAGAGATCATGAAGGCCGGCACCAACACCGGAAGCGGCGTGGCCTCGGGCGTAGCCGGGCGCGGCTGACGCGAGAGATCCATGAACAGTTCGAGATCCGCTGGCCGCACATGCTTCAGCATGAAGGCGCGGAACGGCGCCGCTGTGCGCTCGAAGGCTTCCGCCTCGCGGATTTGCCCGGCGACAAAGGGCGCCACGCCCTGCTCATAGGCCTGCTGGAAGGTGGGCGCCATGATGAAGGCCGTCAGGAACAGTGCGAGGCCGGTCATCACGGTATTCGGCGGTGCGGTCTGCGTGCCGATCGCTGAGCGCAGCAGCGAAAGCACCACGATGATCCGGGTGAAGGATGTCACCATCACCAGAATCGAGGGCGCAAGGCTGAGGATTGTCAGCAGCGCCACGAGTTGGAGCGCGCGCTCCGTCAGCCCGATGCCTTGGCCGAAATTGATCGAGATATCCTGCGCATAGGCACTTGTGGCCAAAGCAGTGCCGAAGAGCCCGAGCAGCACAGCCGAGCGCAAGGGGCGACGCCGGATAACATCGATCCGCGTGGCGCGCGGCGAGCAAGGGAGCGAGGCGTCCGAATCAGGCGAAGCGATGTGCTGCGACATGCCCGAGAGGGATCATGATTCCCCCGCCTCGCGCCAGTGGCATCACCAGACCTTCATGCGCTCCGGCGAGGTTTCGCACGGCTTTCGGCGTGGGGCCGCGCTTCCATGGCATCAAGAATGACCATGCCCCCGTGGACGCTTATGGTTTCGTCGGCCCGCCCGGACGCCCGAGGAGTTTGGCCATTTCCTCCTCCAGCAGGTCCATTTCGGTTTCGGTCGGTTGACGCGGCGATGGCGGCGGCGGCGCAGGGGCTGCGACGGGTTCAACCGGAGCCGGGGGCTTGGGCGGCGCAACAGAGGCACGCGGACCTTGCGGCGCGAGTGGCTTTTGCAGCACTTCGGAGAGGCGGCGCGCCATCTCGCTCATCGGTTCCTGGCGGGGCGCTTCGGCGCGGGGCGGAGCCGGTGGGGGCGCGGGCGGTGTGACCGGCGGCATCGGAGGTTCCGGCAGGCGTTCCGGCACGGGAACCGGCGGAGGCATTGTCACGGACGGATTCGGGGGCACGACCACCGGCGGGGGCGGAGGCGGCGCAACGGGGCGCGGCGGGGGCGGTGCAGCGACCGGAGCCTGTTGAGCCGGCGTTTCCATCGCCTTCAGGGCGCGCTCGAAATCATCCTCGAACCGCGGGCCTTGCGTTGCGGGTGGCGGCGCGACCGGAGGCTGAACCACGGGACGGGCTGCGGGTGGCGCCAGAGGCGGGGGCGGAGCCACCGGGCGCTGCGGCGGCATGGGCTGCGGCGGAACCGGAGGTGGTGGCGCGAGATTGGTCTGGAGGGCCACAGCCGGCTTTGCCGGCTCCGCCGGTTCCACCAGCGGTTCGCCTTCACTGCGGCCGCGACGTTCGCCGCGCATGATGGCCTGCTCGATGAGCACATCGTTCGGCCCGCCGATCAGCAGGAGATGTTCGACATTGTCACGCCGGATGATGACCAGCTTGCGGCCCTCGCGGTCGAGCGGGAAGGCATCCGTCACGGCGAGGCGCTGCACGCGACCGCCGCGCGCTGTGTTGCTCGACATGTTGAGGCCGGGCCGCAGCGCGCGGATCAGCCAAAGGGCGATCGCGATCACCACGATCAGAAGGAGAAGCCCAAGTCCGATCCACAGCATGGCGGAAACGGCGCTGTCGCCGGATTTCAGCTTGTCGAGAAGAGCTTGCATGGGTCAACCACCGGAAACGTCACCAGAACGCGGCACGACATATCGAAAAAGCTGCATCATCCTTTGTCGATGCCGTCAATGGTGAAGTCTCGATCCATTGTGCGAAACCGGTTTCGGGGCATCAAACGGAAACTGCCCGGAAACGGTACAAATCCTTCGCCGCGTTTACTCCATCTTAACCATGAATGCGGCAAGAATTGCCTCGTCGTTCGTTGGAATGGCGAAATTTGCCGAGGCCTTCATGATTCATGATCTCTCCACCTTCGCGGCCCTGAAGCAGCGCATGCGCTTCCTGCAGTCGCGCCAGAAGGTGCTGGCCGAGAATGTCGCCAATGCCGACACGCCCGGCTACAAGCCCAAGGATATCGCCCAGATTGGCATCGATCCCGCGACGCGCGGTTCGGATGCGGCGCGGCGCATGGGAACCGTGCGCTACAATCAGGCGGCCAATCTCGTCGTTACGAACCCAATGCATCTCGCGCCAGCCGGGCAGGGTGCGGGTTCGGTGGACAAGGGCGCAAGCTACGAGACGCGCCCCTCCGGCAATGCCGTCAACCTTGAAGACGAGATGCTCAAGGTCTCGCAGAACCAGATCGACTACCAGACAGCGGCGAACCTCTATCAGCGCGGGCTTGCCACGCTGAAGACGGCGCTCGGCCGCCGGGCCTGATGGAGAGGATGAGCCATGGACTTCCTGAAATCTCTCGCCGTCGCCGCTTCCGGCCTCCGGGCCCAGTCGGGGCGCATGCGCGTCATCGCCGAAAACGTCGCCAATGCGGATACGACGCCGAACCGGCCGGGCGAGCAGCCCTATCGCCGCAAGGTCGTCACCTTCCAGCAGAAGCTCGATACCGAGCTTGGCGTGAACACGGTTCAGCTCGGGCAGATCAAGCGTGATCGCTCCGAGTTCAAGAGCCGCTTCGAGCCCGGCAATCCGAATGCGGATGCCCGTGGCTTCGTTCAGAAGCCGAATGTCGACACGATGATGGAAACGCTCGATCTGCGCGAAGCCCAGCGCAGCTATGAAGCCAACCTCAACGTGATCAGCACCACCCGCAGAATGCTGGCGCGGACTCTCGAAATCCTGCGTGCCTGAGTTCGAATTCCTCGCGATCGGAGAACACGATGAAAACGATGATGAATCCGGGCATCGCCGCGAGCGCGTATGCCCTCCAACAAAAGATGAATTCCAACCCGGCCGCCGTGCTGGGCAAGAGCGAGGGCGCCGGCGGCTCGTTCGCCGATATCCTTGAGGCGACCGTGGGGCGCGTGCAGGAGGCCGGCAAAAAATCGGATGCGCTCGCCATGCGCGCGGCCGGCGGCAACCCGACGGATCTCGTCGAGGTGGTCACGGCGGTTGCGGAAAGCGAAGCGGCGCTGGAAAGCCTCGTGGCGGTGCGTGACCGTGTGGTTGCGGCCTACGAGGAAATCATGCGGATGCCCATCTGATGGGTGGCGCGGAGCTGATCGAAGTTGGCCGTGACGGGCTGATCACCTTCTTCAAGGTGGGCATGCCGGTGATGATTGTCGGCCTTCTGGTCGGCCTCGTCATCTCACTGTTCCAGGCGCTGACGCAGATCCAGGAACAGACGCTGGTCTATGTGCCGAAGGTCGCCGCGATCTTCGGCTCGCTCATCTTCCTGCTGCCATTCATGGGGGATGCGATGGCCGCCTTCATGGCGCGCATTGCGAGCCGCATTATCACCGGCGGCAACTAAGCCACGAATTCCTTCGGCAAAGGCCGGCGAATCATCGAATTATGGGTGGGATGACAGTTAGCATCCTGCCCGAATTCGCGTTGGCCTTCATGCTCGTGTTCGCTCGCGTGGGCACGATGATGATGCTGTTGCCGGGCGTGGGCGAGCAGGTGGCGCCGCAGCGTGTGCGGCTCTCGCTCGCGGTGTTTGTCACCCTGCTCACGATTCCCATTGTGCGGCCTGCCTTTACGGTTGTGGGGCTGAACCTCGATCTTGCGGTGCGGCTGCTGGTCACTGAAATCCTGATCGGCTTTACCTTCGGCCTTGCGGGGCGTTTCCTGATGTCGAGCCTGCAGACCGCAGGCGTGTTGATCTCGCAGCAGATCGGGCTCTCTTTCACCATGGCGCTTGACCCTACGGGTGGTGATCGCGGGCAGGCGGCGGCTTTGGGTACGTTTCTCTCGCTGCTGGGTATTTCGCTGATCCTTGCTTCGAACCTGCATCACGTCGCGATTGCAGGCATCGTCGACAGCTACCTCACCCTCCGGCCCGGCACCTTGCCGCCGAGCGGGGATGCAGCGCAGCTCGCGCTGATGGTCGCGAATTCGGCCTTCATCACGGCCGTGCAGATTTCCGCGCCATTTCTGGTCTTTGGCCTTGTCTTCAACGTGGGCCTCGGCGTGCTCTCGCGCATGATGCCGCAATTGCAGGTCTTCTTTCTCGCCATGCCGGCGATGATCCTGCTCGGCACCGTGATCTTCATCTTCGTGCTCGGCTTGATGATGGATGGCTTCCTCGCCCATGTGACGCTCGTCTATCGCGAACTCTTCCCCGGATTGAGGTGAGCGACCAATGGCCGGTGAGAGCGATCAGGAAGACAAGACAGAAGAACCGACCGAGCGCCGGATCGAGCAATCCATCGAGCGCGGCGAAGTGCCGAAAAGCATGGAGGCAGCCACCTTCCTTGTGCTTGCCGCCGGAACGCTCGCGCTGATGATCACCGGCATGATGGGGCTTTCGGGCTTCGTTGCGGGCATGCGCGGCTATCTCGAGAATGCGCATCAGGTCTCGATGAACCAGAGCGGGTTGCTCGGCGTGTTCGCCCATTCCTCGCGCACGATGGTGGGGGTGCTCGCGCTGCCCTTCATTTTCGCGGTGATCGCCGGGATTGCCTCCGGGTTGATCATGCACAAGCCGCTCTGGACCACAGAGCCGATGATGCCGAAATTCAACCGCATCTCGCCCATGGCCGGTTTCAAGCGCCTGTTCGGCAAGGAAGCGCTTGTCCAGTTCGTGAAGAGCCTGCTGAAATTCGTGATTGTCGGCTCGCTGCTCTTCTATGTGCTCTGGCCGGAGCGCCAGCGGCTCGGCACGCTGGTTCAGCTCGAACCCGCCCATATGCTCGGTGTGATCTGGTCGCTGACGCTGAAGCTGCTCGCCGGCGTTCTCGCAATCTACGCCTTCGTGGCGGCAGCGGATATTCTCTATCAGCGCTTCACCTGGCGCCAGCGCCTGAAGATGACGCGTGAGGAACTGAAGCAGGAATTCAAGGAGACGGAAGGTTCGCCCGAGATCAAGGCGAAGGTCCGCAAGATCCGCGCCGAGCGCCTGCGCCAGCGCATGATGGCCGCCGTGCCGAAAGCTTCAGTAATCATCACCAACCCGACGCACTTCGCGGTTGCGCTGCAATACGAGGCCGGCATGAATGCGCCGGTGCTTGTCGCCAAGGGGCTGGATCTCGTCGCACTCAAGATCCGCGAAATCGCGACGGCCAACGAGATCGCGATTGTGGAGAACCCGCCACTCGCGCGTGCGTTGCATGCGCAAGTGGAAATCGATGAGGAAATCCCCGAGGAACATTACAAGGCAGTTGCAGAAGTGATCGGTTACGTGATGCGCTTGAGACGCAACCGTTTCTGAGCCAGAACGCTGCGAGGGGAACGCCCGCGAATCTGCGGGCAGGGGAGGTTTTCTAGGCATGCTGAAGGATATCCCCGCCGGCCCGCCGATCGATCGTAGCCAGCGGCATGGCAGCCCGGTGTTGCTGCTGCTCGTCACGCTCGTGGTGGTGGGGTCGGTGCTGTCGCTCGCGATGCTCGATGAGCAGCACCATGCGACGGTTCTCACGCTGTTTCTGGCCAGCTTTGCCGCCCTCGGCGTGCTCGCGGCCTTCCTTTATGCGGTCGGCATTCTCCAGTTCGCCGGCCGCGCTTCCCGCAACGACATCACCAAGGCGGTGGTCGATGGCGCGGAGGATGGCCAGCTTGTGCTCGACCGCGAGGGCAAGGTTCTCTACGCGAACGCGGCCTATCAGGCCTTCTGCGGTGGCGTTCCCGGCCGCGCGGCGAGCATTCGCCCTGTGGAGCGGCTGTTCTCCGGCGGCTCGGATGTGAGCGAGGCGGTCTATCGTCTCGCGCAGGCCGCGCGCGAGGGGCGTGGTGCCACGGAAATCATCCGCCTCGTGCCGGCGCTGACCGGGGGCGGCACCTATGGCTGGTATCGCGTGCGTGTGCGCCCGCTTTCCCGCGCCCAAGGTGACACCGCCGTGCACTGGCGCGTGACGGATGTAACGCGCGACCGCGAGAAGCATGAAAACGAGTTCCAGGAACTCCAGCAGGCGATTTCCTATCTCGATAGCGCGCCGGCCGGCTTCTTCTCGGCACGGCCCGAGGGGCGCATCCTTTATCTCAACGCCACGCTGGCGGATTGGCTCGATTACGACCTCGCGGAGATCGCCGATCGTGATCTCGAAATCCGCGACATTATCGCTTCGGGCGGCGAGGCCTTGCTCTCGCATGTGCATGGCCAGCCCGGCGCCGTGCGCACGGAAACGATTGATCTCGACCTCAAGCGCAAGGGCGGCCAGCGCCTGCCGGTGCGGCTCCTTCATCGCGTCGCCTTCGCGGCGGATGGCACGGCGGGTGTCTCCCGCACGCTGGTGCTCAACCGTTCGGCGGAAGCTGGTGGCGCGGAAGGCCTTCGCGATGCCGAGGTGCGGTTTGCGCGGCTTTTCAATACCTCGCCCTTCGCCATCGCGACGCTCAGCCGGGCGGGCAGCATCGAGAGCACCAATGCGCGTTTTGCGGGGTTCCTTCCTAGCCAGCAGGCCGGCGGGCCTCGCGACCTTCTGAGTCTGATTGCTCCGGCGGATCGGCAAAAGATCGAGGATGCCTTCGCCGTGGCGCGTGAGGGCACCCGCGAGAGCGAGCCCGTGGATGTGTCGCTCGCCGGCGAGGCAGGGCGCTCCGCCCGGTTCTTCTTCGTGCCTTCTGGCATCAGCGAGAGAAGCGATGAGGCAGTCATCGCCTATGCCCTTGAAACAACCGATGAAAAGAAGCTTCAGGAGCAGCTTTTTCAATCGATGAAGATGAATGCCGTGGGGCAACTCGCGGGCGGCGTCGCGCATGATTTCAACAATCATCTGCAGGCGATTGTCGGCTTCGCGGATCTTCTCGCCGGCAATTTCCGCGCGACCGATCCGCGACATCAGGATGTGATGCAGATCAAGAATTCTGCCAATCGCGCCAAGAGTCTCGTGCGCCAGCTTCTGGCGTTCTCGCGCCAGCAGACCCTGCTGCCTGAAACGATCGACCTCGGCGAGCGCCTCGGCGAACTCAATGCGATGCTCAAGCGCTCGATCGGCGCCAATGTCGAGCTCGATATCCGGCATGGCCGTGATCTCTGGCCAACCTTCGCGGACCCCGCTTCATTCGACAACATGATCATCAACCTTGCGGTGAACGCGCGCGATGCCATGCCCGAGGGCGGTAATCTCACCATCCGCACGGCAAATGTGCCCGCGGTCGAGAGCGAGAGCTACAATGTCGAAGGGCTGAAACGCGGCGACTACGTTCTGGTAGACGTTACTGATACCGGCACCGGCATGTCTCCGGAGGTGCGTCGCAAGATCTTCGAGCCGTTTTTCACCACCAAGGAAGTGGGGCGCGGCACGGGTCTTGGCCTGTCTTCGGTCTATGGCTTCGTAACCCAATCCAACGGCTCTATCGATTGCCTAAGCGAGCTGGGTAAGGGAACAACCTTCCGCATCTTCCTGCCGCGCCACATGCCGCGCGCCGGCGACCTGCTGCCTGCCAGCGCCGATACGCCGGCGCTTCCCGAAGAGTCCGCTGCGGAAGCACCGGTCGAGGTGGCCGCAGCCCCGGCTGTCGCGCCCGAGAAGGCGCCGATTGCTGACCTAACAGGTACCGGCAACATCCTGCTTGTTGAAGATGAGGATGCCGTCCGCAATTTCGGCGCCCGTGCCCTGCGCTCGCGCGGCTATACGGTGATCGAAGCGCAATCTGGTGTTGATGCTCTCACGCAGCTTGAGACGCATTCCATCGAGGGTATCGATCTCGTCGTTTCGGATGTCGTCATGCCGGAAATGGACGGTCCATCGCTCCTGCGTGAGTTGCGCGCGCGGAAGCCGGAAATCCGGGTGATCTTCGTCTCGGGTTATGCCGAGGAAGCGTTTCGCAAGAACCTGCCCGAGGGGCAGCAATTCGATTTTCTGCCGAAGCCCTTCAGCCTGAAACAGCTGATTGAAGCTGTGAAGCGTGTGATGAGCTAGGCGGATAGCCCAGCGGGAAAACCCGGTGCGTCTCCAAAAGAAGCGTGCCGGAAAATCAGAAGATCATCCCGCCATCATAGGCTGCGGCGATCCGCCCGATGGCGGCACGTGCGGCGTCATCCAGCGGAAGCGGATCTTCCGGAACAGCCTGGATTCCCTTGCGCGGGAAATCCGCCTTTCCGCGCAAGAGGTTGCGCAATTCCGACCCACGCTCCAGACCGCCTGCGCCCGCTGACTTTTCAAGCAGGCTCCGCAAAAAGGCCGGAGAGAGATCCGGCAGGCTCGCGAGCAGACCGGCGATCAAGCGACGGGTCAGTTCATGGTCGGGATGAATCTCGCTCTCGCCAGCTTTCCCGAACTCGTACAGATGCTTCACCACATCCCAGGGCGCGGGCGCCGCCGGAAAACGCGTCGCGAGCTGAGCCTCTTCTTCGGCCACATAAAACCGGTTGAGATCGTCCTGAAAGGCAAGCCGGTACCCTTGCGCAAGAAGGCCTGGTTCCCATGAGCCGGAGGCATCCGCCATGCTGCCGGGCTGCACGGCTTCAATGCACATCACACGGGGGCGATGCCGCGCGAGATCAAGCCCGGCAAGCACGATATCCTCAGCACCTTCGACATCGATCTTCAGGAAATCGACAACGCCGATTTTATGCTCATCAAGGACGCCGGAAAGGCGTCGGATCGGCTGCTTCTCGCTGCGATATTCCACGCCAAATTCGCGAGCGCCGCGCGCGTTTTCCTCCACGATGGTCGAAAATCCATGAAGCCGGTCCACGCGATGAAACATGACCTCGCCATCGCGATCACCAACGGGGTGGTCGATCACCAGATCCCGCGGTCGAATGCTGGCATAAAGTTTTGCGAGCACCCGTTGCGGCTCGACGACCAACCCACGCCACCCGCGGAGATAAAAATGAAAACTCACATTATCTGCAACAGGATGGCCGCCTCCGACATCCACATAAAAACCGCGGCCTTGGTCTGCGAAAACGCATTCCAGATGGTAATCCTCTAACCGCTGAGCGTAGGAAATCTTCATGCCGCGCCTGTCCCGAACTTTCTATCGCTTATGGTAGGCCATTCGGAATAGCAAGAGCCGGAAAAGAACAAAAAAAGAACTTTACAACAAGAACAAAAACAGAATAAACACGCTGTTGTAGGTGCTGTGCCATTCCCCTAAAGGAGGGTCTCGTGTCCCAATCAATGCTCCGACTCGTGGAAGGTTCGTCCATGGACAAGACCAAGGCTCTGGATGCCGCGCTCTCTCAGATCGAGCGCGCCTTCGGCAAGGGATCCATCATGCGACTCGGGCAGCAGAAGGCGCTCGAGATTGAGACGATCCCGACGGGTTCGCTCAGTCTCGATATCGCGCTTGGAGTTGGCGGATTACCGCGCGGTCGCGTTATTGAGATTTATGGGCCGGAATCCTCGGGCAAGACGACGCTGGCACTGCATACCGTCGCGGAAGCGCAGAAGATCGGAGGGGTGTCGGCCTTCATTGATGCCGAGCATGCTCTTGATCCTGTTTATGCGCGGAAGTTGGGGGTCAATCTCGATAATCTATTGATTTCTCAGCCGGATAATGGCGAGCAGGCGCTGGAGATTGCCGACACGCTGGTTCGTTCCGGGGCTGTTGATGTGCTGGTGGTTGATTCGGTTGCAGCGCTTACGCCGAAATCCGAGATCGAAGGCGAGATGGGTGAGGTTCAGCCGGGTCTTCAGGCTCGCCTGATGAGTCAGGCCCTGCGCAAGCTCACTGCTTCTATCTCGCGCTCGAACACGATGGTGATCTTCATCAATCAGATCCGCATGAAGATCGGCGTGATGTATGGCAGCCCGGAGACGACCACGGGCGGAAATGCCCTAAAGTTCTATGCCTCTGTGCGTCTCGACATCCGGCGCATCGGCTCGATCAAAGAGCGCGAGGATGTTGTGGGCAATACGACCCGTGTGAAGGTCGTGAAGAACAAAGTTGCTCCGCCCTTCAAGCAGGTCGAATTCGATATCATGTATGGTGAAGGCGTCTCTAAGATGGGCGAGCTCGTCGATCTAGGCGTGAAGGCCGGCATAGTCGAAAAGTCTGGCGCTTGGTTTTCCTATGACAGCCAGCGTCTGGGGCAGGGGCGTGAGAACGCAAAGCAGTTTCTGAAACAGAATCCGGCCGTTGCGGACAAGATTGAGCAATCCCTGCGTCAGAATGCCGGTCTCATTGCCTCGACGATTTTTGATGGAGCTCCCGAGGAGGGCGATGACGTCTGAGTGCAAAGTCGTTCCGTTCTTGCGCTCAGACGTGGACAGGGTTCTGCCCTCTGTCTAGAAGCGATCCATGCTTCTGGCTTCCTTGGAGTAAGGTAGCGCAGGATTTCAAACGCAGCATGGGGCGCAGGGTTTCGTCATGACGAGTGTGAGTGATGTTCGGTCGGCGTTTCTCAATTTCTTTGGGGGGAACGGGCACTCTGTGGTTCCGTCCTCGCCGTTGGTACCTCGGAATGATCCGACATTAATGTTTACCACGGCCGGGATGGTTCAGTTTAAGAACCTGTTTACTGGTCTTGAGACGCGTAGTTACACACGCGCTGCAACTGCTCAGAAATGTGTTCGTGCCGGCGGCAAGCATAACGATCTCGACAATGTGGGATATACCGCACGGCACCATACGTTTTTTGAAATGTTGGGAAATTTCTCCTTCGGCGATTACTTCAAGGAAGATGCGATCCGTTTTGCCTGGACGCTTGTTACTCGAGATTATGGGCTTAAGAAGGAAAAGTTGAGCGTTACGGTTTATCATACCGATGACGAGGCTTTCGGGCTTTGGAAGAAGATTGCCGGATTGCCGGACGAGCGGATCATTCGCATCTCGACTTCGGATAACTTTTGGGCGATGGGCGATACCGGTCCGTGCGGTCCTTGCTCGGAAATCTTTTATGATCACGGCCCTCATGTGGCTGGTGGTCCGCCGGGATCTCCAGACGCCGATGGTGATCGTTTCATCGAGATATGGAATCTCGTGTTCATGCAGTATGAATCGCTCCCCGATGGGAGTCGAATTGAGCTGCCCAAGCCTTCGATCGACACGGGCATGGGGCTTGAGCGTATCTCTGCTGTCTTGCAGGGGACACATGACAATTACCGCATCGATTTGATGCGCAATCTCATCCTTGGGGTGGCACAAGCCACGGGAGTCGATCCGGAGGGGCCGCAATCTGCCTCCCATCGTGTTATCGCTGACCACCTGCGCGCTTCGGCTTTCCTTGTCGCTGATGGTGTTCTTCCCTCGAATGAGGGGCGTGGTTACGTGCTGCGGCGGATCATGCGTCGCGGCATGCGTCATGCCCATATGCTCGGCGCTCGCGAGCCGCTTATGCATCGGATTGTGCCCATCCTGATCCGGGAGATGGGGCAGGCCTATCCGGAGCTAGTTCGAGCCGAAACGCTCATCACGGAAACGCTGCGTTTGGAGGAGACACGTTTTCGGAACACGCTCGAGCGTGGTCTCGCGCTGCTGGAAGGTGAAGTAATCAAGCTTGGCGATGGCCAGGTGTTTTCGGGGGAAACGGCCTTTCGTCTTTACGATACGTATGGGTTCCCTCTTGATTTGACGCAGGATGCGCTGCGTGCGCGTCGAATTGCGGTCGACGTTGAGTCTTTCCAGGCAGCCATGGAGCGCCAGAAGGCGGAGGCTCGCGCGCATTGGGCCGGCTCCGGGGAGGCGGCAAACGAGACGATTTGGTTCCATGTGCGCGACAAGGTCGGCGCAACCGAGTTTCTCGGCTATGGCACCGAGGAGGCCGAGGGGGTGGTCACGGCTGTCGTCGCGGATGGCAAGATGGCTTCGACCGCTCGTGGAGAGATTGCGATCACGCTGAACCAGACGCCCTTCTATGCGGAAAGTGGTGGTCAGGTTGGTGATCACGGCATCATTCATGGTGATGGTTTTCGTTTCCGCGTCACGGATACAGTCAAGCGCGCGGGAGATGTGTTTGTGCATCTCGGTGTCGTGGAAGAGGGCGAGGTGGTTGTCGGTCGCTCGGCCTTCTTGCGGGTGGACAAGGCGCGACGGGCTGCCATTCGTGCCAACCATTCGGCGACACATTTGCTTCATGAGGCTTTGCGTCAGGTTCTTGGGGATCACGTTGCCCAGAAGGGCTCACTTGTGGAGCCCGAGCGCCTCCGCTTCGATATTTCCCATCCCAAGCCGATTATCGGCGAGGAGCTGGAGCGTGTTGAAGATATCGCCAACGGGATCGTGCTGCGCAACGAGCCGGTGGTCACACGCCTGATGGCTGTGGACGATGCGATCGCTTCGGGCGCTCGCGCGTTGTTTGGTGAGAAATATGGCGATGAGGTGCGCGTCGTTTCGATGGGCACGATTGATCGCCCCGATGGCAGCAACGCTGCCTATTCGGTGGAATTGTGTGGCGGTACCCACGCGGCCCGGACGGGTGATATCGGCTTGATTGCGATCGTTGGGGAAGGGGCGGTTTCGGCGGGCGTGCGGCGTATCGAGGCGATGACCGGCAATACTGCCCGGCGCTACCTCAATGAACAAAGCCGTAGATTGAAGGGAGTTGCGCAGGTTCTGCGGGCCAATATCGACGACGTTGCGGAGCGCGCGTCGCTTCTGGCCGAAGAGCGGCGCAAGCTTGACCGCGAGCTTGCCGAGGCTCGTCGCAAGCTGGCAATGGGAGGCGGTGCAGCCGCGCCGGAGGCGATTGACAAGGCGGGGTCTACCGCGTTTGTCGGGCGTAATCTCCCGGGTGTGGAGGTCAAGGATCTCAAGGGCCTCGCCGATCAGGAGAAGGCTCGTCTCGGGTCCGGTGTTGTGGCTTTGGGCGTTGTCGGTGATGACGGTCGGGCTGGCCTTGTGGTCGCCGTGACGGCAGACCTGACAAGCCGGCTGAACGCGGTCGATCTCGTTAGGATTGGCTCCGAGATGCTCGGCGGCAAGGGGGGCGGTGGCCGCCCGGATATGGCGCAGGCGGGTGGGCCCGATGGTGCGAAGATGGCCGACGCCATCGCTGCTATTCGCGCTCGCGTGGCCGAGCTGGGTTAAGGTATGGCTCGCAGCAGCGGCCGGTTGTTCCGAAAGCGCTGCCATGAGGTCCTGGAAGCTGGCCCACCGCATAATGCGGCGAGCCGGCTCGTGCATCGGGGTCTCGTTGCGCTTATTCTCTTGAGCGTGGTCGCTGTCATTCTCGAATCGGTGCCAAGTCTTGCCGCGCGCTACAGCCTGTTATTCTTCGGCATCGAATGCGTCGCTGTTGTGATTTTCACTTTAGAGTATGCCGCGCGCCTTTGGGCAGCGGTTGAGCACCCGATGGTGCGCGGCGAGCCGGCCTGGCGCGCGCGTCTGCTTTATGCCGTTCAACCCGCTGCGATGGTCGATTTTCTGGCCATTCTGCCGCTGTATGTTGGGCTTGCGGGCCCCGGCGATTTTCAGGTTCTGCTGATTTTTCGGCTGATCCGCTTCTTCAAGCTTGCGCGGTACTCGCCGGGCATGCGCTCGCTGATGGAGGCGGTGCAGGCCGAGCGCCGCGCGCTTCTCGCCTGCCTTGTCATTCTCGGTGGGCTGATGATTGTCACTGCCGCGCTGATGCATGTGGTGGAAGGGCCAACGCAGCCCGATAAATTCGGCTCCATCCCGCAGGCAATGTACTGGTCGATCATCACGCTCACGACCGTGGGTTATGGCGATGTGTACCCCGCGACGGTGGGCGGCAAGGTCGTGGCGGGGGTTACTGCCGTGCTCGGCCTCGTCATGCTCTCCCTGCCTGTCGGTATCATCGCGACATCCTTTGCCGAGGTCATACACCGGCGTGATTTTGTGGTGACCTGGAACATGGTCGCGCGCGTGCCGCTCTTTGCGACGCTGAATGCTGGGGAGATTGCGACTATCATGCGCTTCCTGCGCTCGCGTCTCGTGGAAGGGGGCGAGGTGGTGGTGCGGCGGGATGAACCGTCCAATGCGATGTTCTTCATTGCGAGCGGTGCGGTGGAAATCGAGATGCCGGGACGTCGCCTGCGCATGGAAACCGGCCAGTTCTTCGGTGAGGCGGCCTTGTTCCACGAAGCGCATCGGACCGGCACGGTGCGGGCACTGGAGGCCACCCATCTTCTCGGGCTTGATCGCGAGGATTTCATAATCCTCATGGAGCAGAACGCGGAGATCGCGCGCTCCATCAATGAGGCCATCCATAGCCAGCGAAGCCTTGATCCGGTGGAGCCGGGCGGGGACATTGCCCAGGCCGAACTCCACGAGAAAAAGCCGCCGCCCTGATCAGCCGGGGAGTTCCGGTTCCGCCGCGAGGATGATCGCCCGCGTTTCGGCCGTCACCGGCACTGTTTTGCGCGTCGTCTGATCGGTATAGGCCCAGATGACCTCGCCAATGGCTGAAGCCGCGTCTTCGCTCTCGCGGAAGACGGCCAGTGCGAAGGTGATGCTGGAGCGCCCGATGCGCGCGACCTTCACGCCCACCTCGAACGGGTCATCGAAATGCAGGGCTGCGCGAAATTCCACGCTGGCTTTCACCACATGGAAGTCGCAGCCCGTGCGCTTCGCATCGGAATAGCGCTCGTGGTTCAGTGCGCGGAAATATTCGTGAATCGAGACATCGAAAAACGTGAGGTAATGCGCGTTGTAGACCACGCCTTGCCCGTCGATCTCGGAATAGCGCACGCGATAGGGGTGGAAGAAGCGGAAAGCGCTGCGATTCATGGTGTGTCCTGGCGGGTATGTGATTGTGCCGTGCGAGATGGCGCGGGACAAACCGAAACGCGTCTTTTCCAACGAAAAAGGGGCCCGCAGGCCCCTGATCGTATCCCCGTGAGATGGCCTCAGGCGGCCATCGCCTTCTGGAGGTTCTCGTCGATCTTGTCGAGGAAGCCGGTGGTCGAGAGCCACTTCTGGTCGGCGCCCACGAGGAGGGCCAGGTCTTTCGTCATGTAGCCCGCTTCCACGGTATCCACGCAGACCTTCTCGAGCGTGGTCGAGAACTTCGCGAGCTGCTGGTTGTCATCAAGCTTCGCGCGATGCGCGAGGCCACGCGTCCAGGCGAAGATCGAGGCGATGGAGTTCGTGGAGGTCTGCTTGCCCTTCTGGTGCTCGCGGTAATGGCGCGTCACGGTGCCGTGGGCGGCTTCCGCCTCGACGATCTTGCCATCCGGCGTCATCAGCACGGAGGTCATCAGACCCAGCGAGCCGAAGCCCTGCGCGACCGTATCCGATTGCACGTCGCCGTCGTAGTTCTTGCAGGCCCAGACATAGCCGCCGGACCACTTCAGCGCCGAAGCCACCATGTCATCGATAAGGCGATGCTCGTAGGTGATGCCGAGTTCCTTGTAGGTCTCGGCAAACTCGCTCTCGTAGACCTCCTGGAAGATATCCTTGAAGCGGCCGTCATAGACCTTGAGAATGGTGTTCTTGGTCGAGAGATAGACCGGATACTTGCGGTTAATGCCGTAATTCAGCGAGGCGCGCGCGAAATCGCGGATCGAATCGTCGAGGTTGTACATGGCCTGCGCCACGCCGGCGCCGGGCGACTTGAACACCTCGCGCTCGATCACCGTGCCGTCCTCGCCCACGAATTTCATCGTCAGCGTGCCCTTGCCGGGGAACTTGAAATCGGTCGCGCGGTACTGGTCGCCAAAGGCATGGCGCCCGATGACGATCGGCTGCGTCCAGCCCGGCACGAGGCGCGGAACGTTCTTGCAGATGATCGGCTCGCGGAAGATCACGCCGCCGAGAATGTTGCGGATGGTGCCGTTGGGGCTCTTCCACATTTCCTTCAGGTTGAATTCCTTCACGCGCGCTTCGTCGGGCGTGATGGTCGCGCATTTCACGGCCACGCCGTGCTTGCGGGTGGCCTCGGCGGCCTCAATCGTCACCTTGTCGTTGGTCTGGTCGCGATACTCGATGCCAAGGTCGTAATAATGGAGGTCAATATCGAGATAGGGGTGGATCAGCTTGTCCTTGATGGCCTGCCAGATGATCCGGGTCATCTCGTCGCCGTCCATCTCCACAACCGGATTCTTGACCTTGATCTTGTTCATCGTGTCCCCGCGATCCAACGCTTGAAGCTCGTTTCCCCCGCCAGCGCCCTGCATGCGCGAACGGACCGGCGCGGGCTATAGCATCGCGTGCGCGCGAGCGAAAGCCGATCCGGCATGAGGCTTTCGGGGGACGGGATTGCGTGAAGCGGGTTGACCGCAGGCCCCGCGCGCCTCATCTGGCGCACAGGCGAGGGCAGGGGCGGCAGGCATGAGCGAGGCGACACAGCAGAATATCCGGCGACCGGCGCCGGTGGTGATCCTCGTCCGCCCGCAACTTGCCGAGAATATCGGCATGTGCGCGCGCGCCATGGCGAATTTCGGCCTCTCCGAGATGCGGCTCGTTGCCCCGCGTGATGGCTGGCCGCAGAAGGCGCAGCTGAAGAAGGGCGCGTTTTCCGCCGCCGCCGGCGCGACGCATATCCTCACGGCTGCGAAGCATTACGACACGCTTGATGCGGCCCTGTTCGATCTCCACCATGTCTATGCCACCACCGCGCGCTTTCGTGAGCAGGCGAAGCCGGTGCAGGCTCCAGCCATCGCTCTACCCGAGGCCGCGAGGCGTGTGGCTTCCGGCGAGAAAGTCGGGCTGATGTTCGGGCCGGAACGCACCGGTCTTGAGAGCGATGAAGTGATGGCGGCCTCTTCCATCATCACTTTCCCGGTCAACCCGGAATATGCCTCGCTGAACCTCGCGCAGGCTGTGCTTCTGACTGGTTATGAATGGATGCGCGCGTCGCAGGGCGATGTGTTGCCCTTCACGATGCCCGAGCCGAGCCCGCCTGCCTCGCAAGGCATGGTCGGCCAGTTCTTCGCCTTCTGGGAGCAGGAACTTGACCGCGTGCGCTTCTTCCACCCCGAGAGCAAGAAGCCGGTGATGCTGCGTAACCTCCGCAACATGATCCACCGGATGCAGCCGACCGAGCAGGATATCCGCACGCTCTGGGGCGCGATGGACCTCCTCGCCAAGGGGGGCAAGAAGCCGGGCTCCAAAACCGCAGAGGCTAAAAAGCCGGGCGCTGAGGGTGAGGCCCCGCCTGTCACGGATGCGTGAACGGTCACAAAATGCCGCATCCGCGAAAGGGAATCCAGCGTATCGTCTCACGCTGAGGTTGCCATGATTTCCCGCCGTTCCCTTCTCGCTGGTTCGCTGGCTGCGCCTTTCTTGGCGCATGCTTCGGCGCGCGCGCAGGTCAATGCGGATATCGATGTCGCGATCATCGGCGCGGGCGCTGCGGGGCTTCATGCGGCGCAACAGGCCCGTGCGCAGGGTTTGACGGCGCGGATTTTCGAAGCGCGCAACCGCGTTGGTGGTCGCGTGTTCACCGATACGAGCCTCGGTTCGGATTTCGAGGCCGGGGCCTTCTACATCCACTGGTCCGAGACCAATCCGTGGACGGAAATCGCCAAAAACCTTGGCACTGAGGCCATTACAGATAGCGGCCTGTGGGGCGGCTTCGATGTGTTCTCGAATGGCCGTCGCCTTACAGGCGAAGAGCGCAGCCGCCGGCGTGGCGGTTTCTGGCGCCTCGCAAACGTGCTCGATGGCGAGCCGACGGATGTCGACATGTCCTTCGGCGAGGCTGCGCGCCGCGTGAGTCCGGATCAGCCGGAAGCGGCCAGCGGCATGACGCTGCTCAGTCTTGGCGAGGATGCGGATCGCGTTTCCATCCGTGATTACCAGCGGCTCGATGCGGGGGATGATCTCGTATTGCCGCGCGGCTATGGTCGCCTGCTTGAACGCTATGCCGAGGGCCTCGATATCGCGTTGGCAACGCCGGTCAGTGCGGTCGATTTCTCAGGCGCCGGCGTGCAAATCGAAACGCCGCGCGGCACCGTGCGGGCGCGCGCGGTGATCATCACGGCCTCCGTCAACGTGCTGAAATCCGGCGCCATTCGCTTCACACCGGAGCTTCCCGCCGAGACACGCAGCGCCATCGATGGCCTTGGCATGGGTGCGCTGACCAAGCTCGCGCTGAAATTCGAGGGCACGAAGTTCGGACAATCATCCTGGACGCAGTTCTTCGATAGCAGTTCGCGGGGCGATCTCGTGAATTTCGAGTTCTGGCCGTGGGGGAATGATCTGGTCGTCGCGCATTTCGGCGGCGATTACGCGCGCTCGGTGGCGGCGCAGGGCGAGGCGGCGGCGGTGGAACACATGCTCGGCCGGTTTGTCGCGATCCTCGGCGAGGATGCGCGCAAGGCCTTTCGTGGCGGGCGCCTTGCCGGCTGGAGCGCTGATCCCTACGCGCTCGGCGGCTATTCCATTGCCAAGCCCGGCCAATCGCAGGCGCGCGATGCGTTGGCGATGCCGGTGGCGAACCGGCTCTGGTTTGCGGGGGAGGCTTCTGCCGGTGCGGGCTCGATGACGGCTGGTGGCGCGGCGCTCGCGGGTGCCCGCGCGATCGCGATGATCCGCAAGGTGATCTGAGAAACTTGCCGTCGCCGCGCGAATCTCGGCTTACTTCCCGCCGAAAGGTCGGGGCGCATGAGCGAAATTCCAACAGAGACGGGCGCGAAGCTGCGTATTCTCGTCTTTGATTCCGGCCTCGGTGGTCTCACGGTTTTTCGCGCCATTCGTGCGGCTTTGCCCGGCGCGGATTACCTTTACCTCGCGGATGATGCCCGCTTTCCCTATGGCGCGCTGGCCTCGGATGACCTGATTTCCGGCGTGCTTGATGTCATTGGAGCGGCACTGGCGAATTTCCCGGCGGATTGCGTGGTCATCGCTTGCAACACGGCTTCGACCTTGGTGCTACCCGCCTTGCGCGCGCGGTTTTCCATGCCCATCGTCGGCACGGTTCCCGCAATCAAGCCTGCGGCGGCTGCCACGACAAGCGGGCTGATCTCCGTGCTCGCCACGCCCGGCACGGTGAGCCGGGACTACACCGCCGAACTCATCCGCGATTTTGCGAGCGGCGTGGCGGTCACGCTTGTCGGCTCAAAGGCGCTGGCTGGGCTCGCCGAGCGCGCCTTGCGGGGTGAAAGCGTAACAGATGAGGCGATTTTGACTGAAATCGCGGCCTGTTTCGTGGAGCATGAGGGGCGGTGTACGGATCATATCGTGCTCGCCTGCACGCATTATCCGCTGCTGCTGGATCGGCTGAAGGCGCTGCAACCCTGGCCGGTCGAATGGATCGACCCCGCCCCAGCCATTGCTCGTCGCGTGGTGCAGGTGCTCGCGCGCGAGGCACCCGGGGAGGGGAGTTTCCGGGCCCATTCCACCAAACCCGGCATGAATGCCGCCTTGCAGGCCGTGGCGGAGCGGATTCTCACGCTTTCGCCTTGACTTTCCCCGTCCGAGGCCTGATAGCCCCGTCTCCCTCGCGCGAGCGTGCTCGGCGGTGGGATACGCACCCGTGACACCGGTTTCGTGTGTCTGTCGCGCTTAATTCTCCGTGGAGAGCAAGGCGAGAGGAGGGGCGTTCCAAGTTCGGCCCTTCGGGGCCTCACCCGTTCGGGTTGGCTGGAACGCGATGGTGGAACCCCTGCGAGGCTCACGCTTCGCCGGTTGCCGTCGTTTTCGGGCTGATCCGCCAAAAGGAAACGACGATGTCGAAGCGTCACGAAGCCAAGTACAAAATTGATCGCCGCATGGGCGAGAATATCTGGGGCCGTCCGAAGTCCCCGGTGAACAAGCGCGAATACGGCCCTGGCCAGCATGGCCAGCGCCGCAAGGGCAAGATGTCGGATTTCGGCACCCAGCTCCGCGCCAAGCAGAAGCTCAAGGGCTATTACGGCGCGATCTCCGAGAAGCAGTTCCGCCGCTACTACGCCGAAGCCGTGCGCATGCGCGGTGACGCCGGCGAGAACCTCATCGGCCTGCTCGAGCGCCGCCTCGATGCGGTGGTCTATCGCGCGAAGTTCGTGCCGACCGTGTTCGCCGCCCGCCAGTTCGTGAGCCATGGCCACGTGAAGGTGAACGGCCGCCGCGTGAACATCGCGTCGTATTCGGTGAAGGCCGGCGACGTGATCGAGCTGCGCGATGCTGCCAAGAGCATGATCCTCGTGCAGGAAGCGGTCGGCCTCGCCGAGCGTGACGTGCCGGATTACATCGAGGTGGATCATTCGAAGTTCACGGCGAAGCTGGCCCGTGTTCCCGGCCTGTCGGATGTGCCCTATGCGGTGCAGATGGAGCCGAACCTCGTCATCGAATTCTATTCGCGTTGATTGGCTGCGCCCGCCGGGCGCAACCTTCCGCGCAGGAACGGAAAAGCCGCCCTCGGGCGGCTTTTTTATTCGCGAGAACGAATATGTCTTGATGTCGCGCAAGGCCTGCGCTGCGGAGAAGCGCAGGATCAGGCTGTTCCCTACCCCGTTCCGAGGAGAACAGCCATGTGGAAACTCGCTGCCATTCTTCACATTCTCATCATGACTGTGCTCATGGGAGTGCTGGTTGCAGTCATCGCCTCGATGCCCTCGCTGATGGAGAATGCGAAGGTGTATATCCCGGCCTCTGCTGTGATCGGGTTCATTCTTGGTGTGCCGTTCAGCGTGCTGCTCGCGAAGAAGATTCTGGCGCAGAACCGCGGGGCATGAGCCTCACAAACGGCTCAGGAAGCCCGCGAAGCGCATGAGGCCTTCGGGCCAGGGGCCGAAGCCGGCATCGACATTGATATGTCCGGCCTCGCCCGCATCCACCAGCAGCGAGCCCCAGCTTGCGGCGAATTCATCCGCCTTCTCGTAAGCGCAGAACGGATCGTTCCGGCTCGCGACCAGCAGCGAGGGGAAGGGCAGTGGATCGCGCGGCACGGGTGCAAAGGCGCGGTCGATGCCTGCCGTGAGATTGTCGCGCTCGACATTCGAGGGCGCGACGAGGAACGCGCCGCGCACCTTCTCCGAGAGCAGCGGCGCGGCATGCGCAATGGTGATGACGCCGAGGGAGTGCGCGACCAGCACCACGGGCTTCTCGGCGGCCTTCACGCCCTTCACGAGGGCTTCCACCCAATCGGCCTTTCGCGCATCGGCCATCACCGGCTCCCAGATGCGGCTTGCGGTGGAGAGCTTCACCTGCCAGCGGCTCTGCCAATGATCCGGCCCGGAATTCATGAAACCTGGCAGGATGAGGACGGAAGCGTCAGCGACTTTCATGGCTCACGACTCGCCGAAAACCCGCGCGAAGATCGTGTCCACGTGCTTGAAGTGGTAGCCGAGATCGAACATCGCCTCGAGTTCGGACGCGGGAATGCGCGAAGAGACCTCGGTATCGGCCTTCAGCGAGGCGAGGAAATCCGCGCCGTGCTCCCAGGTCTTCATCGCGTTGCGCTGCACGAGGCGATAGCTGTCCTCGCGGGAAACGCCGGCCTGAGTCAGCGCCAGCAGCACGCGCTGCGAATTGTGGAGCCCCGAAAGCTTGTCGAGGTTCTTCTGCATGTTTGCGGGGTAAATCAGCAGCTTGTCGATCACGCCCGTGAGGCGCGCGAGGGCAAAATCAAGCGTGATCGTCGCATCCGGGCCGATATAACGCTCGACGGATGAGTGCGAGATGTCGCGCTCGTGCCAGAGCGCCACGTTCTCCATGGCCGGCAGGCAATAGGAGCGCACCATGCGCGCAAGGCCCGTGAGGTTCTCGGTGAGAACCGGGTTGCGCTTGTGCGGCATCGCCGAGGAGCCCTTCTGGCCCGGCGAGAAATATTCTTCCGCCTCATACACTTCCGTGCGCTGGAGATGGCGGATCTCGGTCGCGAGGCGCTCCACAGAGGAGGCGATCACGGCGAGCACTGCGAAATACATCGCGTGGCGATCACGCGGGATGACCTGCGTGGAGATCGGCTCGACCGCGAGGCCCATCTTTTCTGCGACATGGGCTTCCACAGCGGGATCGATGTTGGCGAAGGTACCTACGGCGCCGGAAATGGCGCAGGTCGCGATTTCCGCGCGGGCCGCCACGAGACGGGCGCGGCAGCGGCCGAACTCAGCATAAGCCTGCGCGAGCTTAAGGCCGAAGGTCACGGGCTCTGCATGAATGCCATGGCTGCGGCCGATGGTGGGCGTGAGTTTGTGCTCGAAGGCCCGGCGCTTGATGGCGGCGAGCAGCGCGTCGAGATCCTTCAGCAGGATGTCGCTGGCGCGCGCGAGCTGCACGGAAAGGGTCGTATCCAGCACATCCGAGGAGGTCATGCCCTGATGGACGAAGCGCGCCTCGGGGCCGACGATCTCGGCGAGATGCGTAAGGAACGCGATGACATCATGCTTCACCTCGCGCTCGATGGCGTCGATACGCTCGATGTCGAAGGTCGCGGGGCCGCCCTTCTCCCACACCGTCGCGGCGGCTTCTTTCGGCACCACGCCGAGTTCGGCGAGCTTGTCGGTCGCATGCGCCTCGATCTCGAACCAGATGCGGAACTTGGTCTCGGGCGACCAGATGGCCACCATTTCGGGCCGGGCATAGCGGGGGATCATGGAAGCGTCTTTCGCGAGGTGAAGCTGTCGCGGCCTCGCTTACACGGGCCGCGCGCGCGGCTCAACCTTTCGCGCGGTTGCGCGGGCTGGGAAGCAGGGCATAACCGGCAATCGCCATCACCGGCGCCATCCACGGCAGCAGGTAATGCGGCGCGGAATAGATGAACACCGCGACACCCTCCAGGCTTTGCCAGAAGAAGGAGCGGAAAGGCCGCTCGGGATGAAGCTCATAGCCCTCGACCTGGATGCGGTTCTGGATGAGGAAGGCAAAGCCGCCCGCCACCAGAAAGGCCGGTACGAAGGCAATGGCCCGGAAAGCCTGCGCGGTTCGCGCAAGACCCAACCAGGCCATTAGCCACATCACGAGGCTTGTGCCCATCGCACCAAGAAATCCGCCGAGGAACCAGACGAGAACCAACAGATAGGTGCGCTCACTCCAGATCTCGCGATGCTGTTGCAACCAAAGAGCCACAAGGGCTGCCGAGAGGATGCCAAGCAGGAGGGCCGGGCGGAGATGCCTCATCAGGGCATCAGCCGCGTGAGCAGCCGGCTTCCGCCGCCTGCCGGATGGCCCCAACATTCGCGGCATAGGCCGTGCGCCCGCCCTTGAATGCGGCGGAGCCGGCAACAAGCACATTCGCGCCCGCTGCGGCGATATCGGCTGCATTGGCGGGCGTCACGCCGCCATCGATTTCGAGATCGATATTGCGGTCGCCGATGATCGCCCGGCAATCGCGCAGCAGGTTCAGCGCGGAGGGGATAAAGCTCTGCCCGCCGAAGCCGGGATTGACGCTCATCACCAGCACGAGATCCACCATGTCGATCACCGGGGCAATCGCGCTCGCGGGCGTGCCGGGGCAGATAACCACGCCGGATTTCTTGCCGAGCGCGCGAATGGCCTGCAGCGTGCGGTGGATATGCGGGCCCGCTTCCACATGCGCCGAGATGAGATCGGACCCGGCCTCGGCGAAATCCTTGAGATACGGATCGACGGGGGAAATCATCAGGTGCGTGTCAAACAGGGCCTTCACGCGCGGGCGCAGGGATTTGATGATCGGCGCGCCAAACGAGATATTCGGCACGAAATGGCCGTCCATCACGTCGATATGCACCCAATCCGCGCCCGCGGCCATCATGGCTTCGACATCCGTGCCGAGATCGGCGAAATCCGCCGAGAGGATCGAGGGGGCGATGAGGATCGGGCGGGCCATGGGTCAGCTCTCGCGGGTTTTTTCGGGTTGCAAGCGAGCCTTTACGGCCTTCAGCACTACCGGCGCAACATAGATCGGGATCTGCGCCAGCGCGAAATAGAGGAACGTGTTTTTCGGCACGACCGCCAGAATGGGGGCGACCAGAAGGCCCATGTTCCGCAGGCCGATTCCGATGGAGGCCGAAAAGCGATCGTTGAAGCTGAAGGGCCGGAACAAGGCATAGGCGAGCGCAAAATTCAGACCTGAGAAGAAGCAGGAAAGTCCCAGCATCGTGATCATCAGCAGGGGCTCGCGCATGGTTGCATCCAGCACGCCGTCCATCGCGGCAATGGCGAAGAGGAAGAACATCAGCACGCCAATGCCGTCGAGTTCGAGTTTCACGGCCTGAAGGCGCGCCGTGCCCGCGATGCGCCGCAGGATGAGCCCGCCCACCATGCCCGAGCCCACGAACCACAGGAGCCTTTCGGCCAGGGCCAGCGGGGTGATCGGCACTTCCGCGCCCGCCAGCAAGCTGGTGAAAAGCGGCGCGAGCAGGGGCGTCATCGCCATGCCCAGCACGAGCGAGGCGAGCGAAAGCGAATTCTCGAAGCCGAGAATGGCCGCGTAGACCGGCGCTGCCATCAGCGGCGGAGCAGAGGCCATGATCGCGATGGCGAGCTGGATGCCGGGATCGAGATCCCGGAACCATGGCAGGTGCAGGAAGACATAGC
This sequence comes from Beijerinckiaceae bacterium, assembly GCA_025458025.1. GTDB lineage: Bacteria > Pseudomonadota > Alphaproteobacteria > Rhizobiales > Beijerinckiaceae > Rhabdaerophilum. The sequence goes on from JALOTF010000015.1 coordinate 31,708, forward strand.
CCACCAGCGGGGGTAGCGTGCAGCTCACCGCGAGCACGATGAGCAGGCGCTTCGGGGCTACAAGCACCGCCTTCATGCCCGGCAGGTTCATGCGGGCGAAGGCGAGCATGATGAAGATGAAGATCGTGATAGGAATCGCTGGCCGCATCGCGGCAGCGAGTTGCGGCAGGGCGAGGCCGAGAAAGATCGAGATTGCATAGGCCGCAGCCGCGTGCTGGCCGAGCCGCTTGAGCAGGAGGCGGGGCCAATCAAGCATGATGAGCGGTCGATTTCACTGTGTATGCGTCAATCTTCCGCAGAAACCGCTGCGATTTTCCGAAATTCTCCGTTGAATGCCAATCCCAATTGAGGCGATTGTTCGGGACGAGGAGAATTCTCATGCGCGTGGATGTTCTGGTTCTGGGCGGCGGCATCGTGGGAACGGCGCTTGCGCTTTCGCTGGCGATGAAGGGCCGCTCGGTTGCAATGATCGAGAAGGGTAACCCCGGCGGGGCCACATCCTTCGGCAGTGCCGGCCTCATCCAGAGCGAAGCGGTCATGCCCTATCCCTTCCCGCGCGATCCTTTCCTTCTGGTGCAATACGCGCTGAACCTCAAGGCGGAAGCGCATTATCACCTGAAGGATGTGCTGCATGTCGCGCCATATCTCTGGCGCTATTTCCGCGCTTCCACGCGCGAGGGGCAGCTGAAAACGGCGCGCGCCAATGTGCCGATTTTCGGCGCCTGCCTCGATGAGCATCGCAAGCTTGCGAAGGCCGCAGGCGTGGAGAGCATGCTCCGCCCCGGTGGGTGGATGAAGGTGTTCCGCACGCAGAAGGGCATGGATACGGTTGGCAAGGCGACGCTGGACGATCTCAAGCCGTTCGGTGTCGAGGCTGTGATGCTCGATCGCAAGGCGCTGGTCGAACGCGAGCCCAATCTGTCGGAGGCTGCGATCGGCGGTCTGCATTTTACCACGCCGCTTTCGCTGAATGATCCCGAGGCGCTCACGCTCGCCTATGCGCGGCATTTCGAAGCGCTCGGTGGCAAGATCCTCAACGGTGACGCGCTCACGCTCGAAGAGCGCAACGATGGCTGGACGGTGAAGACCAGCGCCGGCCTCGTCTCCGCGCCGGATTGCGTGGTTGCTCTCGGCCCCTGGGCGCCGGATCTGCTGCGGCCCATGGGGTATAAGGTGCCGATGGGCGTGAAGCGCGGCTACCATGTGCATATGCGCCCCAGGGGCAATGCGCGGCTTGGCATTCCCGTGCTCGATGCCGAACATGGCTACATGCTGGTGCCGATGGCGAATGGCATTCGCCTCACCTCTGGCGCGGAATTCGCGCATCGCGACAGCCCGGCCACGCCGCGCCAGATCGACATGATCGAGCCGCGCGCCCGCGAGATGATGCCGCTGGAGGGCCGCGTCGAGGCTGTTCCGTGGATGGGTGCGCGGCCTTGCATGCCGGATATGCTGCCGGTGATGGGCAAGGCCCCGCGCCACAAGGGCCTGTGGTTCAATTTCGGGCATGCGCATCACGGGCTGACGCTGGCGGGATCGGCCGGGCGCTTGCTCTCGGAGATGATCACGGGCGAGGCGCCATATACCGACCCGAAGCCCTACGGCATCGAGCGGTTCAACTAGAGCATTTTCTGGCCAAGTGGTCGCCGGTTAGCCGCAAGAAAAATGCGACCGCGCTAAACGCCGAAGCGGCTCTTCCAGTCCGGCAAGGCTGCTGCAAAGGGCAGGGCCTTCGCCTCATAAACGCCGCGCGCGATGGCGCAGGCCAAGCAATCGCCCGCGAGCATGCCGAGTTCCGTGAGGTTCAGCATGGGATCGCCCAGCGGTTTCGCGCCCGTCGCCGCCGCGAAGATCGTGTCACCATCCATCGGCGCATGAGCCGGGCGAATGGCCCGCGCCAGGCCATCCTGCGCCATGATCGCCAGGCGCTTCGCCTGCGGTTTCGTGAGCGCGGCATCGGTCACCACGATGCCGATGGTGGTCGCGGGCTCGGCGGCATGGCCCTTGATGCGCAGCTTAAGGGCATCCGTCGCAAGGCTCGCCGGCCAGCCGAGTCCGCCAAATTCGCCGTTCCGCTCATAGGGCGCGGCCCAGAAATGTGGGGAATCGCCCATCGTCGCCGTGCCGATGGCGTTCACGACCATCAGGGCTGCGACCCGCAGGCCGGAACGTGTTTCCGCGCTTGCCGCCCCGATCCCGCCCTTGAGATTGGCCGTTGTCGCCCCAAGGCCGGCTCCGACCGAGCCGAGGGACGCATCATGCCCTGCCAGCGCATGTTCCGTTGCGCGCCGTCCGAGATCCCAATAGGGCGGGCGCGCGCCCCAGTTCTTGTCGCCGCCATTGAGAAGATCGAAGATGATCGCCTGCGGCACGATGGGCACGCGGACGGGCCCGACCGCGAAGCCGCGCCCCGCCGCGGCCAGAGCAGATTGCGCGCCACCCGCCGCATCGAGCCCAAAGGCCGAGCCGCCCGAAAGCAGGATGGCATCGACCGTTTCCACGGTCATTTCCGGTTCGAGCAGGCCCGTATCGCGTCCGCCCGGCGCGCCGCCGAGCACCGACACGGAAGCAACCGCCGGCTTGTTGAACACGATGGCGGTCACGCCACTGGCAAGGCGCTCATCCTGCGCATGGCCCACGGCGAGGCCGGCAATATCGGAGAGGTGATTGTGCATTTGAAAACCCTTCACGCGATTGTTGGGGGCGCGTGCCTTTTTCTCAACCTGTTTTCCGCTATGTCGGGATCATGACCGGTGAATTGACGCTTCCCATCATTGCGCTTGCAGGCCTGCTGTCTTTCCTCAGCCCCTGCGTGCTGCCGCTTGTGCCGCCCTATCTCGCCTATATCGCAGGTACCAGCGTGAGCGAGTTATCGCAGCAGGAGCAGATCGATTCTGCCCTGCGCCGACGCGTTCTGCTCGCGGCCTTGTTCTTCGTGCTCGGGTTTTCCAGCGTGTTCATTGCGTTGGGTGCCGGCGCTTCGCTGGTTGGCGCGATTCTCCGGGCCTACGCGCATATTCTGGCGCAGGTCGCAGGCGTGGCGATCATCGTGATGGGGCTGCATTTCCTTGGGGTGTTCCGCATTGCGTTCCTCTCGCGCGAGGCGCGGGTGCAGGTCTCGCGGCCGCCGGGCATGGGCGGCGCCTATGTCATGGGCCTCGCTTTCGCGTTTGGCTGGACACCCTGCATCGGCCCAGTTCTCGCAGGCGTGCTTGCGGTGGCGGGCAGCGAAGCCACGGTGTGGAAAGGGGCTGGGCTGCTCGCGGTCTATTCCGCCGGGCTCGGTGTGCCGTTCCTGCTCGCGGCTTTCGCGATGGGACCGTTCCTGCGCTTCCTCAAGGGGTTCCGCGCCAATCTCGGGCTGGTCGAGAAGGGGATGGGCGTGTTGCTCATCATCACGGGTGTGCTCTTCCTCACGGGCACCATCAGCCAGTTCGGCTTCTACCTGCTGGAGGCATTCCCGGCGCTCGGCAAGCTCGGCTGAAGCAGCGCGGCATTGAGTGCGCGTGTCACCGGCTTCTCGATGAGCCGGTAGGCGAGGAGAGCAGCCGCGATCGACAGCACCAGCGTCAGCGCCACCATCGGCCAGAAGCCGAAAGCCTGATGCGCGCCGGTGGCGACCCAGACCTTCCGGAGCGAGACAATCACAAACGGATGGATGAGGTAGAGCGCGTAGGAGGCATCGCCGAGATGCACCCAGAAGCGCGCGAGCGGGCCTTCCGCGCGCTGATCCGCCGCCGGCGAGAGCATAAAGGCAGCCATCAACAAAGCCGCCGGGAGCCCCCAGCAGAAGAGGCGGACCCCATCATTGGGGGTGATCCAGTTCTCCGGCTTTACCGAGGCGCCCATCGGGTCGGCAAAGAGGATTACGAAGGCCGTGACGAGCATTGCGAGTTGGGTCGGCCGCGGCAGGCGGATGCCCCGCCGATGCGCCAGCGCGATGCCCATGCCTGCCACGAATTCCAGCACGATGGGCTTCGACCAGAAGGAGATGGGCGTCGGTAGGCCGGGCACAAGCGCGCCAAGGCTCACCAGCGCGAGGAGCGCTGCGGTAACCGCGAGCACCGCCTTTTCTCGCGGCAGGAAGAGGGCCGACGCGAAAAGCGCGTAGAAAAACATCTCGTAATTCAGCGTCCAACCCAAGGTGTAGAAGGGGCGGGGATGGCCATCGCGAAAGAGATCCAGTGGCCAGAACACGTAGGAGGCGATGAGTTCGCCGGCGGAGAAATCTGGTCGGTTTGCCTCGCGCCCAAACTGGCTTGCGAGAATGAGATAGGCCGTCGCCAGCAGCCAGTAGAGCGGCACGATGCGGATGAGCCGGCGCAGGGCGAATTCCTTTGCAGCACCCTCGCGCCCGAAGAGCCTCTCCGAGGCATGCACCATGATGAAGCCGGAAATCACGAAGAACAGATCGACGCCCGCGCCCCAGGGCAGCGCGTGATTGCGCGCAAATTCCTGCCCCGCCCGCATCGCGCTGATCAGCGCATCATGTTGCGCATGGCCGAACACCACGGTGAGTGCTGCGACGGCGCGCAGCACCTGCAGCACGGCAATGGTCTGGGATGCAGGGGAGGTGGCCATCGGGAAAAGCGCCTTTCAGCCCGCTACAATGGCATGGGAAGTTTGACAGGCCGTTGCGGTCGGCCGCCTTGAAATCGGGTGGCTGCCGGCAAGGCAAGGCGCGATATTGCGGGCTCACCTTCACAGGAGCCCCTTATGAACACCCTTCACCATGCGCCCGAGCGGGCCGATGCCACCTTCGCCCTGCGCTTCGAAAGCCTGCGCCCCGAGCCTTTTGCACCCTTGTTCTTGCTGAGTGATGATGAATTGTTTGATCGCGGCATGCGCCGCGTCATCGCGAGCCCGGTGCCCGGCATCAACTATCCCTGCCGGGTCAGTCTCGATTTCCCGCAAGGCGGTGAGGAATTGCTGCTGGTGAACCATCGGCATCTCGACCGCGACACCACGCCCTATCGCGCGGAGGGGCCGGTCTTCGTGCGGCGGCTCGCGCAGGCCTATGCCCGTCTGGACGAGTTTCCGCCGATTATCCTCCAGCGCGAGATGGCGGTGCGCGCCTATGATGCCGAGGGGATGATGATCGAGGCGGATCTTGCCGCAAAGGAAGAGCTGAAGGTGCTGACGCGGGTCTGGCTCGCGCGGGCGGATGTCGCGCATGTCGATTTCCACTCCGCGCGGCGCGGTTGCTTTTTTGCCCGCGTGCGGCGGGCCTGAAACGAAGAAAGCCCGCCTTGCGGCGGGCTTTCCGAAGCTGCAATCCGCGAGCCGATTACGGGTTCTGGACGTAGGTGACCTTGCCGTCCGCACCCTTCTTCCAGGTGTACATGACGTAATCCGGACGGGTGATGTCGCCCTTCTTGTCGAAGGAGAGTTCGCCGATCACGGTCTTGAACTTCTGACCGGATTTGATCTGCTCGGCGACCTTCTTCGGGTCGAGCGACTTCGCGGCTTCCGCCGCCTGCGCCATCACTTCCACGGCTGCATAGGAGTAGAGGGTGTAGGCTTCCGGGTTGATGCCCTTGGCCTTGAACGCCGCCACGGCCTTTGCCGCTTCCGGACGGTTGCGCGGGTCCGGCGGGAAGGTCATCAGGGTGCCTTCCACGCCCGGGCCGCCAATGGTGGCGAACTCGTCCGAGGTGATGCCGTCGCCCGACATCAGCACGGCCTTCACGCCCTGGTCGCGCATCTGGCGCACGATCAGGCCGCCTTCGGTGTGCAGGCCGCCCCAGTAGACGACTTCCACGCCAGCGTTCTTCATCTTGGTGATGAGCGCCGAGAAGTCCTTCTCGCCGGTGTTCACGCCTTCATAGATGACCTCACGAACACCCTTGGCGTTCATGGCCTTCTTGGTTTCATCCGCGAGACCCTGGCCATAGGTGGTCTTGTCGTGAATGACCGCGACCTTCTTGTCCTTCAGGTTCTTCACGATGTAATCGGCGGCAACCGCGCCCTGCTGGTCATCGCGGCCGCAGGTGCGGAACACGTTCCAGAGGCCACGCTCGGTCACCTTCGGGTTCGTCGCGGACGGCGAGATCATGAGGATCCCGTTCTCGGCATAGACTTCCGAGGCCGGCATCACCACGCCCGAGTTGAAGTGGCCGACAACGAACTTGATGCCGTCACCCACGAACTTGTTCGCAACCGACACGCCCTGCTTCGGGTCCGACACGTCGTCGCCCTTCGCCACAGGGGCAAACTTCTGGCCGAGCACGCCGCCGGCGGCGTTGATGTCGGCAACCGCCTGCTCGGTGCCGTCGGTCAGCTGCTTGCCGAACGCCGCGTTCGGGCCGGTGATCGGGCCGGCAACGCCGATCTTGATCTGGGCCTGCGCCATCGACGACAGCGTGAGCGCTGCGGCCATGGCGACACCGGCCAACAAAGTCTTTTTCATCAGGTCTCTCCCTGTGATTCTTTCACGTTGCGGGTCACACGCCACCCGCGAAGCGTTTTCAAAACGTGACCCCGGAATGGGGCCGCGCCTGATCTCATCAAAGCCGGTTTTCAGCATGCTGTCACCCGCCTTGAAGTCCCCTGAGCAGAAGCTTTAGGCTCCCGCCTTCCTGCGCCATGAGACGAACGAGTTCTTCTCGAAGGCGAAGCCGTATTGGCGTGCCATCTGGTTGGCGCGCTCATGCCGCCACCCGATATAGGCGGCGATGGAAATCAGAATAGTATCAACCAGATAGTAGCGGAACGACAGAAGCGTTCCATGGAACATCGCGAAGTGGATGAAGCGCACTGCGCCACCCAGCAGCAGCATGTAGGGAACAAGAATCCAGATCGGTTTCCACGTTTTTGCCACCGCGATGCCCGTGCGCCAGGCAGCCCAGCCGCCCATCGCCACCGTGACCAGCAGGAACAGCCAGATCGACGGTTCCTCGTAGAGAATGCCCTGAAGATCCATTAGTGATGCCCCCCCTCGAGATACGCCGCCTTCACCTGTGGGTTGGTGAGCAGTTCCCTGCCCGTGCCGCTCATGGTGATGAGGCCATTGACCATCACATAGGCCCGATGGGCGAGCTTCAGCGCGTGATAAGCATTCTGCTCCACGAGGAAGATGGTCATGCCGTCGGTGCGGTTCACTTCCTTGATGACCTCAAAGATCTGCCGGACGATCAGCGGGGCAAGGCCCAGCGAGGGTTCATCCAGCAGGAGCAGCTTCGGGCGGGACATCAGGGCGCGCGCGATGGCCAGCATCTGCTGCTCGCCGCCCGAAAGCGTGCCGCCGCGCTGCTGGAGACGCTCCTTGAGGCGCGGGAAGATGGTGCAGACGCGCTCGAGGTCCTGGTTGAAATAGGCGAGGTTGTTCACCGTCGCGCCCATTTGCAGGTTTTCCAGCACGGTCATTCGCGGGAAGATGCGGCGACCTTCCGGCGATTGCGCGATGCCGAGC
>JALOTF010000095.1 GCA_025458025.1 Beijerinckiaceae bacterium
CAGTTCTACTTCCGCACGACGGACGTGACGGGCATCGTGACGCTTCCGGCTGGCACCGAGATGGTGATGCCGGGCGACAACATCTCGTTCGAGGTGGAGTTGATTACGCCGATCGCGATGGAAGAGAAGCTGCGCTTCGCCATCCGCGAAGGTGGCCGCACCGTCGGCGCCGGCGTCGTCGCAAGCATCCAGGACTAACAGAAACCGGAGTGGCGCGCCGGCCCCATACGGGGGGCGCGCCTTTCCATTGAGGGTAGCCTCGACAAGTTTTTTCGCCGTAACAGCCGGGTCGCACCGGCCGGGTTGAAACGGAAAGCAAGGACGAACACAGCGATGAACGGACAAACCATCCGCATCCGCCTCAAGGCCTTCGACCATCGTGTGCTCGATACGTCGACGCGCGAAATCGTGTCGACGGCGAAGCGCACCGGCGCGCAGGTTCGCGGGCCGATCCCGCTGCCGACGCGGATCGAGAAGTTCACCGTGAACCGCTCGCCGCACGTCGACAAGAAGAGCCGCGAGCAGTTTGAAATCCGGACGCATAAGCGCGTCCTCGACATCGTTGATCCGACTCCGCAGACCGTGGACGCGCTTATGAAGCTCGACCTCGCTGCGGGCGTGGATGTCGAAATCCGCCTCTGAGGCGGATTTGGATCGAAGAGTTCCGCCGGTTCGCCGGTGGGTAAGTTGGACCTCCTCTGGAAAAGGAAATGACGCCCATGAGGTCAGGGGTGATTGCACAGAAGATCGGGATGACCCGAGTCTTCAATGATAACGGGGATCATGTTCCCGTGACGGTCCTGCGGCTGGATGGCTGCCAGGTCGTGGCGCACCGTACGACGGAGCGCGACGGCTACGTGGCGCTGCAGCTCGGTGCCGGCAAGGCGAAGGCCAAGAACGTGTCGAAGGCCGAGCGTACCCGCTTTGCGGTTGCGCAGGTTGAGCCGCGCATGCGCCTCGTTGAGTTTCGCGTCGATGAAGACAAGTTGATCCCGGTTGGTGCCGAGATCACGGCGGACCATTTCATCCCCGGCCAGTTCGTGGATGTGACCGGCACCACGACCGGTAAGGGCTTTGCCGGTGGTATGAAGCGCTGGAATTTCGGCGGTCTTCGTGCCACGCACGGTGTGTCGGTGTCCCATCGCTCCATCGGTTCTACCGGTGGTCGCCAGGATCCGGGCCGCACCTTCAAGAACAAGAAGATGCCCGGCCATCTCGGTGTCGAGCGTGTCACCACGCTGAACCTCAAGGTCGTGCGCACGGATGTCGAGCGCGGGCTGATCCTCGTTGAGGGTGCCGTTCCCGGCACCAAGGGCGGCTGGATCATGGTTCGCGATGCCATCAAGAAGCCCGCTCCGAAAGATGCGCCGCTTCCCGGCAAGTTCAAGCTCGGCTCTGAAGCCGCGGCGGAAACCACGGAAGGTTGAGAGCGATGAAACTCGCCATCCAGACTCTGGCCGGCAAGGAAGCTGGCTCGGTGGAGGTCTCCGCCGACGTGTTCGGTCTTGAGCCGCGCACCGATCTCATTGCGCGCATGGTGCGTTACCAGCTGGCGAAGCGTCAGCAGGGTACTCACCAGGCGCAGGAGCGGTCGACCATCAACCGCACCACGAAGAAGATGTACAAGCAGAAGGGCACCGGCGGTGCTCGTCATGGCTCGGCCAAGGCGCCGCAGTTCCGTGGCGGTGGCCGTGCCTTCGGCCCGATCTCGCGCAGCCATGCGCATGATCTGCCGAAGAAGGTGCGCGCCCTTGCCCTGAAGCATGCGCTGTCGGCCAAGGCCAAGGACTCGAACATTATCGTTCTCGACAAGGCGGAAATCGCCGAGCCGAAGACGAAGCTGCTGCTCGAGACGCTGGCCAAGCTCGGCTGGTCCAACGCGCTGATCATCGGCGGCGAGACCCTGCAGGACAACTTCGTCCTCGCGGCCCGCAACATCCCGAATCTGGATGTGTTGCCGGTTCAGGGCATCAACGTCTACGACATCATCCGCCGCGAGAAGCTTGTGCTGACCACGGCGGCGCTCGACGCGATCAACGCGCGTCTGGCTGGCTGAAGGGAAAAGCGATGAGCATCGATCCGAAGATGTATGACGTCATCCTTTCTCCGGTCATCACCGAGAAGGCGACGGCGTTGAGCGAGCAGAACAAGGTGGTGTTCAAGGTCGCCCGCGACGCCACGAAGCCGCAGATCAAGGCAGCAGTCGAAAAGCTGTTCGACGTGAAGGTCACGGCCGTGAACACGCTGGTCCGCAAGGGCAAGGAAAAGCGTTTCAAGGGCAATATCGGCCGGCAGTCGGACGTGAAGAAGGCGATCGTGACTCTGGCTGAAGGCCAGACCATCGACGTCACGACCGGGCTCTGAGGCGGGAGGGACAGATGGCACTGAAGAAGTACAATCCCGTCACTCCGGGTACCCGCCAGCTGACGCTGGTGGATCGTTCGGAGCTTTACAAGGGCAAGCCGGTCAAGAGCCTGACTGAAGGCAAGCACAGCGCGGGTGGCCGCAACAACCTCGGTCGCGTCACCGTGCGCTTTCGTGGTGGTGGTCACAAGAAGTCGTACCGCCTGGTCGATTTCAACCGCCGCGGCAAGCTCGGCATTGCTGCCAAGGTCGAGCGTCTGGAATATGACCCTAACCGCACCGCTTTCATCGCACTTATTCGTTATGCGGATGAAACCCTGAGCTATATCCTCGCTCCGCAGCGTCTCGCTGTCGGTGACGAGGTGGTGGCCAGCGAAACGGCGGATATCAAGCCCGGCAACGCGCTTCCGGTTTCGGCCATTCCGGTCGGCACCATCGTGCACAATATCGAGACCAAGATCGGCAAGGGTGGCCAGCTCGCGCGTTCGGCAGGCACCTATGCGCAGATCGTCGGTCGCGATCAGGGTTATGTCATCGTTCGCCTGAATTCGGGTGAGCAGCGCCTCGTCAACGGTGCCTGTTTTGCCACGATCGGTGCGGTGTCGAATCCGGACCACATGAATATTTCGCTCGGCAAGGCCGGTCGCAATCGTTGGCTGGGCTTCCGCCCGCACAACCGCGGCGTGGCCATGAACCCGATCGACCACCCGCATGGTGGTGGTGAGGGTCGTACCTCTGGTGGTCGCCATCCGGTGACGCCGTGGGGCAAGCCGACCAAGGGCAAGAAGACGCGCGCCAACAAGCGCACGGATCGCTTCATCGTGTCCTCGCGGCACGATCGCAAGAAGTAAGGAGAGGCCTGATGCCGCGTTCCGTTTGGAAAGGTCCGTTCGTCGACGGATACCTTCTGAAGAAGGCAGAGGCCTCGCGGGCCTCCAGCCGCAACGACGTGATCAAGATCTGGAGCCGCCGCTCCACGATCCTTCCGCAATTCGTGGGCTTGACCTTCGGGGTCTATAACGGCCAGAAGCACGTTCCCGTGCAGGTGTCCGAAGAGATGGTGGGCATGAAGTTCGGCGAGTTCTCGCCGACGCGCACCTTCTACGGGCACGCGGCCGACAAGAAGGCGAAGAGGAAGTAACATGGGCCAGGTAGCCAATATCCGGCGCGAGGCCGATACCGAGGCCAAGGCGGTGGCGCGCAACCTGCGCGTCTCCCCGCAGAAGCTGAACCTCGTCGCCCAGCTCATTCGTGGCAAGAAGGTTTCGACCGCTCTTGCCGATCTCGAGTTTTCGCGTAAGCGCATCGCGCAGGACGTGAAGAAGTGCCTCGAGAGCGCGATCGCGAATGCCGAGAACAATCATGACCTCGACATCGACGAGCTGGTGGTGAGCCAGGCCTTTGTCGGCAAGTCGATCGTCATGAAGCGCATCCAGTTCCACGGCCGCGGCCGCACAGGCCGGGTGACCAAGCCGTTCGCGAACATCACGATCATCGTTCGCCAGAAGCAGGACCAGGAGTAAGCCATGGGACAGAAGGTCAATCCGATCGGCCTGCGGCTCGGCATCAACCGGACCTGGGATAGCCGCTGGTACGCCAGCTCAGCCGATTATTCCGGCATGCTGCATGAGGATTTCAAGATCCGCGCGCAGCTCATGAAGGACCTCAAGCAGGCGGCGGTCTCCAAGATCATCGTCGAGCGTCCGCACAAGAAGGCCCGCGTCACGATTTACTCGGCTCGTCCGGGTGTGGTGATCGGCAAGAAGGGCGCTGACATCGACAAGCTGCGCAAGCAGGTTGCGGCGATGACCAAGAGCGAGGTTGCTCTCAACATTGTCGAAGTTCGCAAGCCGGAACTCGATGCGACACTGGTTGCGGATTCGATTTCGCAGCAGCTCGAGCGTCGCGTGGCTTTCCGTCGCGCCATGAAGCGCGCGGTGCAGTCAGCGATGCGTCTGGGTGCCGAGGGCATCAAGATCACCTGCTCGGGCCGTCTCGGCGGTGCTGAAATCGCGCGAGTCGAGTGGTATCGTGAGGGCCGCGTGCCGCTGCATACGCTGCGTGCGGATATTGATTATGGCATCTCCACGGCGCATACGGCCTACGGCACGTGCGGCGTGAAGGTGTGGATCTTCAAGGGCGAGATCCTGGAGCATGATCCGATGGCGCAGGACAAGCGCGCTGGCGATGATCACCGCTCGCAGGGCCGCCGCTCGCCGGAAGCGGCGTGAGGGTTAGGTCATGCTTCAGCCGAAAAAGACCAAATTCCGCAAGGCCTTCAAGGGCCGTATCAAAGGCGCTTCCAAGGCCGGTTTTGAACTTGCCTTCGGTGAGTTCGGCCTTAAGGCTATGGAGCCGGAGCGGATCACCGCTCGGCAGATCGAGGCGGCACGCCGCGCCATGACGCGCCATATGAAGCGCGCCGGTCGCGTGTGGATCCGGGTGTTCCCGGATCTGCCGGTCTCGTCCAAGCCTGCCGAAGTCCGCATGGGCTCCGGCAAGGGTTCGCCCGAATTCTGGGCCGCGCGCGTGGCGCCGGGCCGCATCATGTTCGAGATCGGCGGCGTTGACGTCGAACTCGCCCGTGAGGCGCTCGACCTCGCCGCAGCGAAGCTCCCCGTTCGCACGCGGTTCGTGCAGCGCATTGTCGAGTGAGGGTGGTGGCGATGAAAACGTCCCAGCGCGTCTCCGATCTCCGCGTTATGACCGCGGATCAGCTCCAGGATGAAATCCTGCGGCTGAAGAAGGAGCAGTTCAACCTGCGCTTCCAGCGCGCGACCGGCCAGCTCGAGAATGTTGGTCGTGTGCGTGAGGTTCGGCGTGATATCGCGCGGATCAAGACGATCCAGCGCAACAAGCTGATCGCTGCAGCGAAAGGCTGAGGAGAGAGATATGCCGAAGCGCATTCTGCAGGGCGTCGTTGTCAGCGATGTCCAGAACAAGACGGTGGTGGTGAAGGTGGAGCGTCGCTTCACCCATCCGCTCTTCAAGAAAACCGTCCGCCGCTCGAAGAACTATCACGCTCACGACGAAGCAAATGCTTGCAAAGCGGGCGATGAAGTGTTCATCCAAGAGGCGGCCCCGATTTCCAAGTTGAAGCGCTGGGTTGTGCTCGACAAGGAGAAGGTCTCCTGAACAAGCCTGCTTCGCCCGTCATCGGGTGAGCGGCGAGGGCAGGGCCCTCAGGCGTAGTCCGGGGAGACCCGGAAACCGATCTGAATGAAAGGAAGGATCATCTCATGATCCAGATGCAAACCAATCTCGACGTTGCCGATAACTCCGGCGCGCGCCGTGTCATGTGCATCAAGGTGCTCGGTGGCTCGAAGCGTAAATATGCCGGCGTGGGCGACATCATTGTCGTCTCCGTGAAGGAAGCAATTCCCAAGGGCCGTGTGAAGAAGGGCGACGTCATGAAGGCGATCGTCGTGCGCACCGCCAAGGACATCCGCCGTGCGGATGGTTCCGTGATCCGTTTCGACCGCAATGCGGCCGTGCTGGTCAACAAGGACAAGGAGCCGATCGGCACCCGCATCTTCGGGCCGGTGCCGCGCGAATTGCGCGCCCGGAACCACATGAAGATCATCTCGCTCGCCCCTGAGGTGCTGTGATGGCTGCCAAGATCAAGAAGGGCGACAAGGTTGTCGTCATTACCGGTCGTGACAAGGGTAAGTCGGGCGAAGTGCTCGAAGTGCGTCCGGACGAAGGGCGCGCTGTTGTCCGCGGTGTGGCCCTGGTGAAGCGTCATCAGCGCCAGACACAGAACCAGCAGGGCGGCATCATCACCAAGGAAGCGGCGGTGAACCTGTCGAACCTGGCGGTGGCCGATCCAAAGGATGGCAAGCCGACGCGCGTCGGCTTCAAGGTCCTCGAGGACGGCCGCAAAGTTCGCGTCGCTAAGCGCTCCGGGGAGCAGATCGATGCTTGATACGGCAAATTATGAACCGCGCCTCAAGGCGTATTATCGCGACGTTGTCGTGGCCAAGATGCGCGAGCAGTTCGGCTACAAGAACGTCATGGAAGTTCCGAAGATTACCAAGATCGTCCTGAACATGGGCGTTGGTGAGTCGACGGCCGATTCCAAGAAGGCCACGGTTGCCGCAGCCGATCTCGCGCTCATCGCTGGCCAGAAGCCGGTTGTGACCCGCGCACGCAAGGCGATCGCGCAGTTCAAAGTGCGCGAGAACATGCCGATCGGTGCAAAGGTGACCCTGCGCGCCGCGACGATGTATGAGTTTCTCGATCGTCTGATTACGGTCGCGCTTCCGCGCGTCCGCGACTTCCGCGGCCTGAACGCCAAGTCGTTCGACGGCCGCGGCAACTACGCCATGGGCATAAAGGAACACATCATTTTCCCGGAGATCAACTACGACAAGGTTGATCAGATCTGGGGTATGGATGTGATCGTCTGCACCACGGCGAAAACGGACGAGGAAGCCCGTGCTCTCCTCAAGTTGTTCAACTTCCCTTTCCGGCAGTAAGCCACGCGCTTAAACGCGGAGACCAGGAGTCCAAGACATGGCCAAAAAGGGCATGATCGAAAAGAATAAGCGTCGTGAGAAGCTTGCCAAGCAGCATGCGGGCAAGCGCGCGTCGCTCAAGGCCGTCGTGATGAACAAGGATCTGTCGATCGAGGAGCGCTTCGCCGCGACCCTCAAGCTCGCGCAGATGCCGCGTAACGGCGCCGAGAACCGCTTTCGCCTCCGCTGTGAGGTGTCGGGCCGTTCGCGCGCCAATTATCGCAAGTTCAAGGTCAGCCGTATCGCGCTGCGCGAACTCGGCAACCGGGGTCTCATCCCCGGTCTTGTCAAGTCGAGCTGGTAAGGAGGGACGATCATGATGATGAACGATCCCATCGGCGATCTGATCGCCCGTATCCGTAACGCGCAGATGCGCCGCAAGTCCCGCGTTTCGACGCCGGGTTCCAAGATGCGCGCCCGTCTGCTCGATGTGCTGAAGAGCGAAGGCTACATCCGTGGCTATTCCGAGACGAAATTCGAGAACGGCCGTGTCGAATTCGACATCGAGCTGAAGTATTTCGAAGGCCAGCCTGCGATCCGCGAAATCAAGCGCGTGTCGAAGCCCGGTCGTCGCGTCTATTCGTCAGTCGGCTCCATGCCGCGCGTGGCGAATGGCCTCGGCATCACGATCATTTCGACGCCCAGCGGCGTGATGGCGGACCATGAGGCCCGTGATCGCAATGTCGGTGGCGAAGTTCTCTGCACGGTCTTCTGAGGACGGAGGAAGGTATCATGTCGAAAGTCGGCAAGAAGCCTGTTGACGTCCCGTCGGGGGTTACCCCGCGCGTCGAGGGCCAGAAGGTTAGCGTCAAGGGTCCGAAGGGCGAACTCTCGTTCCTCGTTCCGGATGATGTGGCCGTTACGCTCGAAGGCAGCCAGATCACGGTCAACCCGCGCACGGAGACCCGCAAGGCTCGTGCGATGTGGGGCACCAGCCGCGCGAGCATCAACAACATCGTGACGGGCGTGTCGAAGGGCTTCGAGAAGAAGCTCGAGATCACCGGCGTCGGCTACAAGGCCGCCGCGGCGGGCAAGAGCCTCAACCTCTCGCTCGGCTACAGCCACGAAGTGATCTATGCGGTGCCGGCTGGCATCACGGTCGCGACCCCGAAGCCGACGGAAATCGTCGTTTCGGGCATTGATCGGCAGCAGGTCGGTCAGGTCGCTGCGGAGATCCGCGCCTATCGTGGCCCCGAGCCCTACAAGGGCAAGGGCGTCAAGTACGAAGGCGAGTTCATCTTCCGCAAGGAAGGCAAGAAGAAGTAAGGCAAGGGCAGTCTCATGGCACAACTTTCCCCGATTGAACGGCGCAAGGCGCGCGTTCGCCGGCAGGTGCGTGCGGCGGCCAATGGTCGCCCGCGTCTCTCTGTCTTCCGCTCGTCCAAGCAGATCTATGCGCAGATCATCGACGATGCGAAGGGCGTGACGATTGTCTCGGCCTCGTCCGTCGAGAAGGAACTTCGTGGTTCGCTCAAGACCGGCGCTGACATGGAAGCCGCGAAGGCGATCGGCAAGCTTGTCGCCGAGCGCGCCAAGCAGGCCGGCATCACGCAGGTCGTGTTCGATCGTGGCTCCTACCTCTACCATGGCCGCGTGAAGGCCCTGGCCGAGGCGGCGCGCGAAGGCGGACTTGATTTCTGAGCCGTTACAGGCTTTAGCACAGCAACCGGAACGGGCGGAGCAATCCGCCCGTGTTCGTGTGGGTGGGCCCAGGGGCTGCATCCCCAAGCGAGCGGGAAGCAAGAGGCTTTCCGCGCAAGTGAGGAAGAAGAGACATGGCAGCAGAACGTGAAGGCGGCGGTGGCCGGTCCCGCGAGGGCGGTCGTCGTCGCGAGCGCGAAGGCGAGCGCGAGGAGCGCGACAACGAGTTCGTTGATCGCCTCGTCCATATCAACCGCGTCGCAAAGACCGTGAAGGGTGGCCGCCGCATGGCGTTTGCCGCGCTCGTGGTTGTCGGCGACCAGAAGGGCCGGGTCGGTTTCGGCCATGGCAAAGCGCGTGAAGTGCCGGAAGCGATCCGTAAGGCGACCGAAAGCGCCAAGCGTGGCTTGCTCCGCGTTTCGCTGCGCGATGGCCGCACGCTGCACCACGATGTGCGCGGCCATCACGGTGCGGGCAAGGTTCTCCTGCGTTCGGCGCCTCCGGGCACCGGCATCATCGCGGGCGGCCCGATGCGCGCGATTCTCGAGTGCCTCGGCATGAGTGATGTTGTTGCGAAGTCGCTGGGCTCGTCGAACCCCTACAACATGGTTCGTGCCACGTTCGATGCCCTGAAGTCCGAGGATAGCCCGCGTTCGGTCGCGGCCCGTCGCGGCCTGAAGGTTTCGGTGCTGCAGGCTCGCCGTCAGATTGACGGCGCCGAGGCGGCCGAGGCGTAAGGAGGGTATCATGGCGAAGGCTCAGAAGACCATTACGGTTGAGCAGTACGGCAGCGCCGCGCGTCGTCCCGGCGACCAGCGCGCGACGTTGATCGGCCTGAAGCTCAACAAGATTGGCCGCCGCTCGACGCTTCCCGACACCCCCTCTACAAGGGGCATGGTCGCGAAAGTCGCGCATCTCGTGCGCATCATCGAGCAGTAAGGAGGGGGCGATGAAACTCAACGACCTCCGTGATAATCCCGGCGCAACCAAGGATCGCATGCGTGTGGGCCGTGGTATCGGCTCGGGCAAGGGTAAGACCGGCGGACGCGGCGTGAAGGGTCAGAAGGCCCGCACCGGCGTGGCCGTGAAAGGCTTCGAAGGTGGCCAGATGCCGCTGCATCGTCGCCTGCCGAAGCGCGGCTTCAACAACTATGGCGCGCTCGACCTCAACGAGGTGAATATCGGTCGCATCCAGCAGGCCGTGGACGCCAAGAAGCTTGACCCCAAGGCCGTCGTGACCATCGACGCGCTCGTGGCGGCGGGCATCTGCTCCCGCGTGCGGGATGGCGTGAAGATCCTCGGCGTGGGCGAACTCAAGGCGAAGCTCGCCTTCGAGGTGTTCCGTGCTTCGAAAAGCGCGGTTGCCGCGATCGAGAAGGCTGGCGGCTCGGTGAAGCTGCTGGCTCTGGTCGAGGAAGCCTCTGCGTAACGAAAGTCGGAAGGCGCCGGTGGCAAAACGCCGGCGCCGTTCCTATCTCGCAAGACAAGACAGGGGTGCCCCCCGTCTCTCCGCGGTGTTTTTGCCCGGGGGACGTGCCGACGGCACGGGCAGGGGTGGCGCCGTAAAAGACGGCATCGGCATCCTGTGGCCCCGAAGGCGCATGGCGAGCCGCTTCCGGTGAGGAACAGGGCAGGGCCACATGGCATCGGCGGCAGAACAGCTGGCAGCAAATTTGAATTTCGGCGCTCTCGCGAAGGCGGAAGAGCTGAAGAAGCGCATCTGGTTCACGCTCGGTGCGCTGCTGGTCTATCGTCTCGGCACGTACATCCCCCTGCCGGGAATCAACCCCGAATCGCTGGCTGATATCTTCAAGCAGCAGCAGGCGGGCGTCCTCGGCCTGTTCAATATGTTCTCTGGCGGTGCGGTGGGTCGTCTCGCGATCTTCGCGCTGAACATCATGCCGTATATCTCGGCGTCGATCATCATCCAGCTGATGACGACCGTGTCACCGACGCTGGAAGCGCTGAAGAAAGAAGGCGAGGCGGGTCGCCGCCAGCTGAACCAGTATACGCGCTATCTCACGCTGGTTCTGGCGCTGTTCCAGGCTTGGGGCATTGCCGTAGGTCTGCAAAGCTCGGGCGGCGTGGTGCTTAATCCGGGTCCGTTCTTCATTCTCTCTACCGTCATTACGCTCACGGGCGGCACGCTCTTCCTGATGTGGCTCGGCGAGCAGATCACCAGCCGCGGCATCGGCAACGGCACCTCGCTGATCATCTTCGCAGGTATCGTGGCGGAACTGCCGTCCGCGATTGCCGGTACGCTGGAACTGGGACGCCAAGGTGCGCTTTCGACCGGAATCATCCTGGGCGTGATCGTGATGGTCGTCGCCGTGATCTTCGGCATCGTGTTCTTCGAGCGCGCGCAGCGCCGCCTGCTGATCAATTATCCCAAGCGCCAGATGGGCAATCGCGTGTTCGAGGGGCAAACCTCCTTCCTGCCGCTGAAGCTGAACACGGCCGGCGTTATCCCGCCGATTTTCGCCTCGTCGCTGCTGCTGATGCCGACGACCATCGCGAGCTTCGCGCAGGCCGGCGGACCGGAATGGCTGCAGACGATGAACACCTATCTCGGCCATGGCCGGCCGCTCTATATGGTGCTCTATGCGGCCCTGATCATCTTCTTTGCCTTCTTCTACACCGCGATCGTCTTCAACCCGACCGAGACGGCCGACAACCTGAAGAAGCACGGCGGCTTCATCCCGGGCATCCGTCCAGGCGAGAAGACCGCGAGCTATATCGACAATGTTCTCTCCCGCATCACCGTCATCGGCGCTGTGTACTTGACGGTGGTATGCCTCTTACCCGAATTTCTCATTTCGGCTGCCGCGCTTCCGTTCTATTTCGGGGGCACGTCCATTCTCATCGTGGTTTCGGTGACCATGGATACGGTGGCGCAGGTGCACGGCTATTTGCTGGCGCACCAGTATGAGGGCCTCGTGAAGAAGGCCAAGTTGCGGGGAGCGAAACGCTGATGAGACTGATTCTGCTGGGACCTCCCGGCGCGGGCAAGGGCACGCAGGCGACCAGGCTGGTCGAGAAGCACGGCATCGTGCAGCTTTCCACCGGCGACATGCTGCGGGCAGCTGTAGCGGCGGGTACGCCCATCGGCCTTCAGGCCAAGGCGGTGATGGAGTCCGGAGGTCTCGTTTCCGACGAGATCGTGATCGGGATCATCCGCGATCGAATCCAGGAGCCGGACGCCAAGAAGGGTTTCATCCTTGATGGTTTTCCGCGCACGGTCGCGCAGGCCGAAGCGCTTGAGGGCCTGCTCTCGAAAGAGGGCCTGAAGCTCAATGCCGTGATCGAACTCAAGGTCGACCAAACCAAGCTCGTGGATCGCATTGTGAAGCGTGCAGCGGACGCCCAGGCGGCGGGGCAGCCCGTCCGCAAGGATGATGATCCGGAAGTCTTTAAGACCCGTCTTGCGGCCTATAACCGCGATACGGCGGCGGTGACGCCATTCTATGGCGCACGCGGCCAGCTGACGGTGATCGACGGCATGCTGCCGATCGATGCGGTGGCTCAGGCCATCGATGCGGTTCTCGCGGGCTGAAGAGAAAGCGGGGCGGCGGATTGCCGGGCGCCCCTTTTTTTGACGAAT
>JALOTF010000016.1 GCA_025458025.1 Beijerinckiaceae bacterium
TGTTACCATCACCAACGGCAATGAGGCTCCTGTCATCACCTCGAATGGCGGAGGTGCAACGGCTTCCGTCAGCATCAGCGAGAACGGGACAGCCGTCACAACCGTGACCGCGACCGATGTCGATGCCGGTGCAACGCGTACCTTCTCGATCTCGGGAGGTGCTGATGCCGCCCTCTTCGCGATCAACGCGACCACCGGCGAACTCACCTTCATCGCGCCACCAGACTTCGAGAGCCCGGCCGATGCGGGCGCGAACAATGTCTATGATGTGCGGGTCCGCACCACGGATCAGGGTGGCCTCTTCGACGAGCAGGACATCGCCGTCACGATCACGAATGTGAACGAAGCGCCGGTCATCACATCGAATGGCGGAGGCGCCGACGAGCAGGATATCGCCGTCACCATCACGAACATCACTGGCCCGACATTGACGGGCGATGCGGGCAACAACACGCTCAACGGCACGGCTGAAGAAGAATCTATCTTCGGCCTTGACGGCGATGATGCTCTCTCCGGCGGCCTCGGCGCCGACCAGCTGAATGGTGGGAACGGCAACGACACGCTGATTGGTGGTGCCGGCGCGGATATCCTCGATGGCGGTGCGGATACGGATACAGCCTCCTATGCCGATTCCGGGGCCAGGGTGATCATCGATCTGCATAACGGAACCGGCTCTGGTGTTGGCAGCGCCGCAGAGGGCGACACGCTCACCTCTATCGAGTCCGTCATCGGGTCGAACCACGATGACTTCTTCTACGCGAGCAGCGATGCCAATGCCTTTGTTGGCGGGGCGGGCATCGATACCGTGAGCTACGTTCACTCGACCACGGGCGTCACCATTGATTTCGGCGCAGGAACGGGATCCGGTGGCTATGCCTCGGGTGACAGTTTTGCCGGAATTGAGCAGATCGTCGGCTCGACCCAGAGCGACACGTTCACCCTCGCCGCCAACACGACAGCACTGGGCGGAAACGGAAACGATACCTTCCTGATTGATGCAACGATCCTGCTCGGTGGTTCGGCCGAAATTCAGGGCGGTGCCATGAACGACACGGTGAACCTCACGGGAACCGGCACCGTGGATACGTCACATCTGGGCGTGCTCAGTCAGGTTGAAACCATCGATTTCGAAGCAGCGGGCGTTGCGGCGACCTTGTCGAACTTCACGGCATCGCTGGCGACCGGCATTCTCGGTACGTCCGGACCGGGGCAGACCCTGACGTTGAACCTCGATGGCAATGACACGTTCTCCGTGGCGGCCGGGGAATATGTGACGACCGCCGGGAGCCTTTACACCTTCTATTCCGACGCTGGTTTGACGAACGAAATCGCGCGGGTCAGCGTGGTCTGACCATCGTTTACTGCCGCAAGGCTTCGTTCTTGATGCGCTCGACCGGGCGCGTGATATATTTCAGCACGGTGTGTTGGCCCGACAGGATATCGACCTGCGCCAGCATGCCGGGGATGACAGGACGCCCCGGCCCGAACCCGTTTGCATCCGTTTCCAGGCGGACCCGGAAATACGGCTCCCCCTTCTCATCGGCGAGCGCATCCGGCGAGATATCGAGTACCTTGCCCTTCAGCCCCCCGTGAATCGAGAAATCATAGGCAGAGACCTTGATAATCGCCTTGAGACCGGGCCAGACCTCGGCGCGATCCGATGGCGAGACCCGCGCCTCGACGATGAGCGAGGCATCGACCGGGACGATCTGCAGGATCGGTTCGCCTGACTTGATGACCCCGCCAATCGTATCGATGAAAACCTTGTTCACGGTGCCCTCGACCGGGGCCAGCACTTCGGTCCGGTTGGAACGGTCGCGCATCGCAATGATGCTTTCCTCAAGCTTGGCGATCTGCACGGCGATTTCACGCTGCTCCTTCTCCGCATCGGCCCGGAAACGAAGGGCGATCTCGTCACGGCGACGGTTCAGCTCGGATACGGCCGCTTCGAGCCGCGCCGTATCATGAATGAGGCCGGCGAGCCGGGCCTCGATCTGTTGCAGCTGGCGCTCGTTATCCAGCAGTTCGTTCTGGCTCACCGCCCCCAGACGCACGAGCCGGCGCAAGCTCTCGACGCGCGGCAACACAATCTCGCGTTCGCGCTGCGATGAGGTCCAGCGGGTACGCATTTCGGCCAATTCGAGTTCCTTCTGGCGATGCTGGTCCTCCACCACGAGGAGCTGCGCGCGCAAGCCGTCGCGGCGCGCCCGGAACAGCGATCTTTCCTGCCCGGCAAAATGCCCGGAATCACGGCTGAGATCGGCGGAAACCGTGAACTCGTCCAATCCCTTTGCCTCGGCGTCCAGACGCTGCCAGGCGATCTGCTTGGCCTTCAGATCCACCTGGTTCTGCTGCAACTCGGCGCGCGCGAACGAGTTCTCGATGCGGACAAGAGGCTGCCCGGCGCGCACCACCTCTCCTTCGCGCACCAGAACCTCGGACAGGATCCCGCCTTCGAGATGCTGGATGATCTGGTTGCGGGTTTGCGACACGATCCGGCCCGATCCGCGCGTCACCTTGTCGAGTGTCGTGACCATGGCCCAGACCAGGAAGGCGGTAAGCCCGAGCGCGATCGTCCAGACAAGCTGGGCATGGCTCCGGCGCGCAATGACATCGGTCCTTCGCGGATAGGCAAATCCGTGGTTCGCAGCGTCAGACATGATGGCTTTAAGCCCGATCGTCGTGTGATCGGGACACCATCGCAGCCATCTCTTTACGAAGCATTAAGCATGTTTGGAAGAAAACGGAGAGACGCTCACCGATGGGGCGTTTCAGCCAGAAGGGCGCGGCATGACAGAGCAGGCGGATTCCAACCGACCTTTGTCAGACGGAGCCAAGACGCCCGCGGAT
This sequence comes from Beijerinckiaceae bacterium, assembly GCA_025458025.1. Lineage (GTDB taxonomy): Bacteria > Pseudomonadota > Alphaproteobacteria > Rhizobiales > Beijerinckiaceae > Rhabdaerophilum. The sequence continues at coordinate 2,851 of JALOTF010000016.1, forward strand.
GATTACAGTCTTGCTCTGGACCGTCTGAAGGCAAGATTGGTGAAAATGCGGGCGGCAGATGCCACAGGCGCCGATGCGATTGGCCCCGCCAGCCATCCCGCAGCGGATTTCGCACAGCTTGCGCGGCAGCTCGGTCGTTCCGCTCCGGCCCATCTCTCCGAAGACGCTCCGGAAACCCTGCCCGGCCCGGCCACGATCAATATCCTCGCGGAGCGCATCGGATTCGAGGTGCACTGGGAAACCCGCTTGCCGGGCAGCCTCCAGCCCGCCGACCTGCCGGCGTTGGTTCTGCTCCGCAACCAGACAAGCCGCCTCGTAACCGGTTTGCCCGGTGCGGGCACGCTCCGGATTCTCGGCCCCGACGGGACTTATACCGTCGAGTGTTCGGCGCTGGATAAGGTTGCAACCGGCACGGTCTGTCTTCTGCGGGATGTTGCGAGCAGCGCCGGTGTAGAGACTGCAGAGGCAGCGCCAGCCAAGGCCTTTGCCACCCCCTCCCTGGCTCCAGCCTCAGGTGGCCAAACGCTAGCATTGGCACAGACGGCTCCGGTGGCGCCACGCGTCAGCATCATCGGCATGCTGGGCTCTGCGCTGGCGGGGCAACGGTTGCGGATAGCGCATCTCTTCATTGCGTCCTTCCTCATCAATCTACTGGGCATGGCGTTGCCCCTGTTCTCGATGGCGGTTTTTGACCGCGTGATCCCGCATGCGGCATTCGAAACGCTATGGGCGCTGGCTCTGGGCGTCAGCCTCGCGCTGGGGCTGGAAATGCTTCTGCGCCATGCCCGCATGAAGCTCATGGATGCCGTGAGCTTCGCCTCGAGCCTGAGGTTTCAGGGGCGGCTGATGAGCCGGTTGCTTTTTGCCCGGACGAGCGATCTGCCGAAATCGGCAGGCGGTGTGGTCCCCGCTGCGCAGGAACTCGACCAATCCGCGCATCTCGCTCCGCAATTGCTGATCAGTCTTGCGGTGGACCTGCCGTTCTTCCTGCTGATGATGCTGTTCATCGGGATGATCGGCGGATCCGTTGTCATCGTGCCTCTGATTGGCACCATGGTGCTGATCCTGCTTCATGCGATCACACATATGCTGGCCCAGAAGGGCTTTCGTGAACATGTTGGCCAAAGCCGTCGCCAGATGCAGCATCTGATCGATGCCATCACCGGAGCGGAGCGGGTTCGCATCACGAATGCCGGCGAGACCCTGATTTCCAGCTGGGAGGCAACGGCCGACAAGGCTGGCTACGCCGCCCATCTCGGCCGTTACTGGCAAGGGCTGGCGGCTCAGGGGGGCGCTATCATTGTGCAGGCTGTGGTCGTTGGCACGGTGGTGATCGGCGCCTACCGCGTGCAGGACGCCGCGATGACCATCGGTGCCCTCTCCGCAACGATCCTGCTCGTCAACCGGGCGATGATGCCAGTCTCGATCCTCGCAGGGCTGATCTTCCGGGCCCTCCAGCTGGGAGAGAGCCTTGTCCAGGCGGCGCCGCTGATGCAGGCCGGCATCGAGCGTGCGAGCGACATGGCCGGCGCTCCCGTGCAGACCGCCATCGGCAAGATCGACATCCACAAGGTGACATTCGCCTATGCGGGCGAGAACCGGGCATCCTTGCACGAGGTTTCGCTGACGATCCGGCCCAATGAACGCATCGGTATCATCGGCAAGGCGGGTTGCGGCAAGTCCACCCTGCTTCGGCTGATCGCCCGGTTGCATGAGCCCACCGACGGGCGTGTCCTGCTCGATGAGCGGGATATTCGCCACTATGATCCCGTTAGCTTGAGGCAGACGATCGCCCTGATGCCTCAGGAGGCATGCCTTCTCGATCTCAGCCTCTACGAGAATCTCACCATCGGCCTCGACCCGGTCGAGCAGGAGCATTTCGATCGGGTGGTGCGCCTGACGGGCGTGCATGACTTTGCGAGCATCCACACCTCGGGCTACAGCCTTGCGGTTGGTCCAGGCGGGCAGCGCCTTTCCGGCGGAGAACGGCAGGCGGTGTCCCTCGCCCGGGCCCTGATGGCACGCCCCCGATTGCTGCTTCTCGATGAACCCACCTCCGCGATGGATAATGGCGCCGAGATGCGCTTCGTTTCCGAAATGAAGAAGCCGGATATGGCAGGCTTCGGGCTGGTTATTGCTACGCATCGCCTGCCCGCGCTGGCCCTGGTTGACCGGATCATCTGGCTCGACCGGGGGCGCGTTGTCGCCGATGGCCCCAAGGAGCAGGTTTTCGCCAAACTGGGCATTGCTGCTTGAGGGTGCATTAACCGAACTGCAAACACCCGTCGGTAGTGATGGGTGGCGTGTGATGTCATCGCTGTGAAAGACCGTCAGTGCAGTCGAACGAGGACGAAAACCACTGGCCGGGATACGTCGATGCACTCACCACGATGACGATGATGCTCGTCTTCGTGATGATGGTTCTCGCGATTGCCATCTTTGGCCTTTCGGAAAACGTCTCCCGCGTCCTCGTTGAAAAGATTGCGCAGTCAGCCGGCATCAAGGTCGAGACAGCGGGCGTGCCGACCGAAGAACTGGCACGCCGGGTGGCGGTGGCGCTCGAAAGTCGTAACGAAGGCCGCTACGAGGCTCAGGCTGCGCAGAGACCCGATCAGCCAGCCTTGCTCGAAGGATCGCCGCTTCTGACAGCTCCGGTCGCCGGCCTCGAGAAGGTCATCGATGCCGGTCAGGGTGTCGCAACCCGGGTCCCTTCTTCGCTCGTCAGAACGAACTTTGCGCCGAGCCTCCTGACCCTGACATTCCAGCCGCGGGCCACCGCTGTCGATGATCTCGCTGCGGAGGAGATGAAGACCTTCATCAACGCCAGCGGACTGGGCGAGAATGGTGCGATCTTCGAAATCCGGGGTCTGGCACGGCTCGATACCGGTGCAGCATCCGATGCGCGGCGGGTCGCCTATTACCGGGCCATGGCCGTGCGCGCACGCTTGATTGCCCTGGGTGTGAAGCCCGAACGCATCCGGCTCAATGTGCTGGACCGGAACGGCGCCGAGAATGCCGACAAGGTGGAAGTCGGCGCACGCAGACCGGCGGAAACGGTCCCTTCGGCCTCCGGCGGATAACAGCCCTCAAACACAAGAGATTGTAGTTAACGCTTTGTTCGCGAGTTCCGGCGACAAGTGATGGTTGTGTCTCGATCTCTGCCAGAAGGGCAAGCGGTCTCCAATGCTTTCCAAACACATTGCGCGCCAGGAAGCCCTGCGGCTGTCCATCCGGAAACAGACCTTGCGGATGGTGGTTGTCCTCGGGGCCGTGATGCTTCTCGTCTTTGCGGGATGGCATTTTGTCTGGCAGGGCCTGATCGCCAACCTCTACCTGAATGGCACGATCATCGGCGTCTTCATGTTCGGCACATTCCTGGCCTTCCGTCGCGTGATGACGATCCGCCGGGACGCCATCGGCTTTTCGGCCTTGCAGGAGGCCTTCGAGGATTCACGGCGCGAGAGAACAGAGACCGTTGAGGACCCCTATTGGCGTCACTACCGGGCGCTGGAGCCGGGCATTGTCTTCAAGCAGCCCAAATCGCTCGGGCACATGTTCGAGCTGGCTTATGACGAATTGCTGCGCGCCAAGAACCTGAGCATTTCGGTCGCCACCCTGCAGAACGTTGTCTCCGCGATCGAGCAGAGACTGGCCGATGAACGTAGCCAGGTGAACTACATCGCAGGGCTTCTTGTTTTCCTGGGCCTGATCGGCACCTTCATCGGCCTGATGGAAATGGTAGCCTCGGTGGGTGGCATCATCGGTGGCCTCGGCACGAATTCCGGGCCTGCCGGCGATACCATGCGGCAGCTGCTCACCAATCTCCAGGTGCCGCTCCAGGGGATGGCAACCGGCTTCTCGTCATCGCTTTTCGGGCTGTTCGGCAGCCTTGTTCTCGGCATTCTCTCGCGCTTTGGCAGCCATGCACTCAACATCCTGAAGGATGAGTTTTCCGGCTGGCTCGCCGGCGTGGCCCATCTCGATAGCAACGCTCGCGGCGGGGATACGGGTGATCTCGCTCGCCTGATTGCCGATAACCTTTCGGGCGGCGGCGCGGCAGCCGGACAGCGCGGTGGTGCTCCTGGCTCGATCAGCGATGTCGGCGTGGTTGCAACCATGGCCCAAGGCTTCGGACGCCTGAACCAGGGCATGGAATCCGTGGGCCAGCTTTTGCCGCGCATGGTGGAGCTTCAGGCCAATCAGCAGGAAATGATGAAGGCGATGCTCGGTGCCGTCGGCAAGATCGCCACCGATACCGGCGAAACGCGCGAGCAGATCGCGATGCTGGTCGCAGCGCAGGCAACCCATGCGGAATACATGCAGGAGTTGATCAACCTCCAGCGCACCACGGAAGGGCGGCTGACCTCCGGCTTCAACGGCATGGCCCACATTATGGAAGTGACCGGGCAGGCCTATCTCGACGGGCTGCGGCGCCTTACCTCGGAAAACTACGAGACCAATGCGCGCCTTGCCAAGCTGCTCGACGTCAAGGCGGCCGGAGACCGGATTACGGAAATCGCAATCGGCATTGAAGGCAAGGTGAAGAACGGGTTCGGCGGGCTGGCGGGCGCGCTGGAGCGCACGGCTCTGGCGATGGAAACCTCGATGCAGCGCATGGCGCAGGATCAGGCCGAATTGAAGGAAGCGCTGCTCAAAGGCGGCGCGGTCGGTGGCGGCCAGGTGGAACTGTCGAAGGACTTTGAGGATCGACTGTCGTCCGGGTTCAGTGAAATCTCGCGCTCGTTCGAAACCGTGTTTGCCGCGTATTCGACCATCGTCAACCGCGCGATGGTGCAGAATGCACTCGGTGGCGGCGATGAGAGCAGCGTGGCCCCCGTTGCGATGCCCGTCAGCGCAGGCGTCGTCCTGCCTGAACATGAACGGCGCGCGGCGCAAAAACCCGAGATCGATATCGATCATGAGGCGCTTCGCCAGAAACTGTTCAGTGTCGCAGCAACGCGCGGCAAGGGCGTAGCCTAAGCGGGCCAGAGGAACATGCCAATGTCATCCGGAAACGACCGCCACGAGCCTTTTGGGGCATCTGCTCACGAGGCTCAGCCCGCCCAGAGCGCCCGCATGAGTCCGGCCGAGATGCGGGCCGAAATCAACCAGAAAATCGCCCGCCCGCCGGTCGTCCAGGATCGACGCAAGTCTCCGCGCTCATCCAGAGCCGGCTGGCGCGGGCGGGACTTGCTGGCGCGCCTGTTTTCCCGCAAGTCGCGCGATCAGTCCGAAAGCCGGCGCAGCTGTTGCATTGTCGGCGTTCTGATGCTGCTCGACCGTGCACTGGCACTCGATGGGCTGGTGCTGGAACTCGGCAACAGGACGGCCCTCTTCCGGCAGGGATCGAGCTTCATCTTCGATCGGACCGGTGCCGAGATCTCGCTGCGGTTCGGTGAGCATGATCGACGTGGACGGATCGTTGAGGTGAATGCGCGGGGATATGTGATCGAGTGGCTTGAGGAGATGCGCCCCAGCGAACTCGCCGAAATCCTGGCGCAGTTCGGGATCCCCGACTGAACCCGCTGTCCGATTGGGGCGAGCGCGTCGTCCATTCGATCAAAATCACTGAAAATTAGACTTTCCGGTCTATTCCTGTCGCGTGAGCCGGGCCATCCGGTGCAGGCGACAGGAATATGTCCGTGACACCGGGGCTGGAACGCGACGACGTTATCGAGAACGCAGCGCGCGAATTGGCTCAGCACAGCCAGATCGTTCTGACCCTGCTAAATGGCCTTCTGGTTGTTACCGGCGTCCTCCTGCTTGCCTGGTCCAGCCTCGACTGGCAGCCATCGATTGCCAGCGTTCTCAGTCTCTTCGGACTCGATCTCCCGACACTTACAAACGAGTACCGGCAGGGCCTTATCCTCTTGCCGTTCTGTCTCGCGCTGGGGCTTTCGATCACGGGCATCGTGCGCGCCAGACGTTTTCGGTTGCGCACGCGGGAAATCGTCAAAGAAATCGAGGCCGCTGCCTCAGATCGGGCCATGCGCGATGCGCTGACCGGCTTGCGCAACCGGGCCGGCTTCAAGCTCCGGCTGGATTCCGCCGTCGAAGCGCTTGGCGAAGATGAGCGCCTGGGCATCCTCTATATCGACCTCGACAAGTTCAAGGACGTGAACGACACGTTCGGGCATGAAATGGGCGACAAGCTCCTGCTCGCCGTATCGAACCGGCTGGATGAAATCTCGCAGAAGAACGTCGATATCGCCCGGCTTGGTGGCGACGAATTTGCCATGCTTGTCTATCACCGCCCGGATGCCGATGCCATTTGCGAGCTTGGCAAGGCCGTGAGTGCCGGCCTCGGCCAACCCTTCCTGATTGCTGGGACGGAACTATCGATCGGTGGTTCCGTCGGGATCGTGATCTGCCCGGATGATGGTACGGACCCCACGCTTCTCGTCCGGCGGGCCGATATCGCGATGTACCGGGTCAAGGCGGGTGGACGCGGGCAAGCCCTGCGTTTCGATGTCTCGATGGAAGACGAGTTGCGTCGCCGCAAGTTCCTCGAAGGCGAACTCCGGCACGCGATCGCGCGCAACCAGCTGGAAGTTTACTACCAGCCTTTCCTGTCGTCGGATGGCGAAACGGTCGTCGGTGTCGAAGGTCTGCTGCGCTGGCATCACCCGGAAGAGGGCATGATCTCGCCGGGTGTTTTCATTCCACTGGCGGAAGAATCCGGTTTGATTGTCGAGATCGGCGATTGGGCTATGCGGCGCGCGCTTTCCGAGGCGCGCGAATGGTCGGATATTCACGTCGCGGTCAACGTATCCCCCGTGCAGTTTCGTCGTCCGGATTTGCTCCCGCACTTTCTGGGCATCATCGCGGAAGTCGGGATCGAGCCGAGGCGGGTCGAGATCGAAATCACCGAAGGCGTTCTGATGGAGGACGCGGAGGCCGCGATTGCGATCATCAAGGGCTTCCGGGATGCTGGCGTTCATGTCGCGCTCGACGATTTCGGGACCGGCTATGCCTCGCTGAGCTATCTGCGCCGTTTCCCGTTCGACAAGCTCAAGGTTGACCAGGCTTTCGTGCGCAATCTCGGCCCCTCGAACGGATCAGCGGCGATCATCCACTCGGTTGTCTCGCTCGGGCGCTCCCTTGGTATGACGGTGCATGCCGAGGGTGTCGAAACCCTTGAGCATCACATCTTCCTGCGCGCAGCAGGCTGCCACCACTTCCAGGGCTTCTACTTCGCAAAGCCCATGCCCTATGCGGCTTGCGCGGAATTCATTGCGAAGAAGCGCGGATTCTCATCCTCTTCTCTGGCCTATCGGCGCTGACTGGAACGAGGTCTCGAACCTCAGCCCAAAAGCTGTAAATGCCCGCCGAGGCTTGTGCGGGGCCGGCGCCCAAAGCCGTCGACCACCACCAACACCCGGAAGCCTCGGCTACCCGTGAGCAGCCGCGCTACAAGCTAGCACCGGATCATGCCGGCTGCGCTGAGGATGAGCACATGTATTGAAATGCTCCTCAGAACGTTCCGGCCAGCGGGCCGGGAAAGGCGACAACCTTCTGGCATTGCTCACCAAGCCCCTCCACGGATAGGCGCATGGTATCTCCCGCCTTGAGGTAGCGCGGCGGCTTGAAGCCAAGGCCCACGCCAGGCGGGGTGCCGGTGGTTACCACATCGCCGGGGATCAGCACCATGTAGCGGCTCAGTTCCATGATGAGCCGGCGGATGGAGAAAATCATCGTGTGGGTATGGGCATTCTGGATGCGTTCGCCGTTCACATCCATCCAGAGCGACAGGTTCTGCGGATCGGGCACTTCATCCGGCGTCACCAGCCAGGGGCCCAGTGGCCCGAAGGTGGGGAAGCACTTGCCCTTCACCCACTGCCCCTCCCGCTCGAGCTGGTACTCACGCTCGGAGACGTCGTTGCAGATGCAATAGCCGGCGATGATGTCGAGCGCGTCCGCCTCACTCACCATGAAGCCGCGCTTGCCGATGATGAAGGCGAGTTCCACCTCCCAGTCGCTCTTCACGGAGCCCGGCGGCAGAACCACATCATCATACGGCCCCGAGAGGCAGGACGGTGCCTTGTTGAAGAGAATGGGCTCCTTCGGGATAGCGGCATCCGTTTCCGTTGCATGCTCGGCATAGTTCAGGCCAATCGCGATGAAATTGCCGGTGCGCGCGATGCAGGGGCCGATGCGCGTGTCCGCCGGAACGACCGGCAGCGTTGCCACATCCACATCGCGGGCAATCGCCTCGAGACGGCCGGCGGCGATCGTCTCGGGCGTGATGTCATCGAGGTGGGCCGAGAGATCACGGATGAGACCTTCGGCATCGAGCAAACCAGGCTTTTCCCGACCGGGCAGGCCAAAACGCAGGAACTTCATGGATGTCATCCTTGTCTGTGGAAGATTGAAAGGGGGCAGGCCGTTCAGGCCTGTGGCCGGAAACCTAAGAAGTCGGTCATGCGGGCGATCTGGCCGCGCATCATCTCGCGGCCCCGCACGGTGGTGCAGCCAGAGGATTCCGCGAGCGCCAGCAAAGGCGTCGTCTCAGGCTTCACGATGGCATCGAACACCGTGAGGCGCGGCGAGAAGCGATCTGCAGCAATGGGCAGCCGGGAATCCTCCAGCATGCCTACGGGGGACGCGTTAAGCAGGATATCGAAGCCATCATGGGCGGGATCGCCACTCTCAACCGTGATGTTGCCATCGACTGCGCGCACCTTGTCGGCAAGGTCGCTCACACGGGCCTGATCCAGATCGAAGAGCCGCATATGCTCGGGCCCTTCATGGGCAATCGCGACCGCGATGGCCGAACCGGCGCCCCCGGCACCAATCAGCATCACGCGCTTTCCCGCAAACAGAATGCCCCGCCTGCGGAAGCCCTCGACGCAGCCGAGGCCATCGAAAATCTCGGCCTGCCAACCGCCATCCGGCCGGCGAGCCAATGCATTGATGGCACCGACAATGCGGGCATTGGGGCCGATCTCATCGGCGAGAGCCATGGCGCGCTGCTTGAAGGGAATCGTGAAGATCAACCCATCGAGATTGGGCATCTTCATCAGCGCGGGGACCACGCAATCGAAATCCTCCGGCAACACGTGGAACGGCAGCAGGATGGCCTCCGCCTGCCGGCTCACGAACTCTGCCGTGAACATCTCAGGCGAGCGGACCTGCTCAATGGGATGGCCAACAATCCCGTAAAGCCGCGTGCGGCCCGAGACATAACTCACCTGGTCAACATGCTCGGCCATCACCGGCCCTCCTTGTTCAGGGCCGGGCGGGCAAACGAATGCGCTGGGGTCAGGCGACCTTTGCGCTCATGTAGGACCGGACCGGCCAGATTTCCGACAGGCGTTCCGCCGTTTCCAGCAGCGGATCGCGGAAGCTCACCAATGTCTCGCGCGAGAGCCGGAAGCTTGGCCCGCCAATCGATATGGCCCCCACGACCGGATGCTTTGGCTGCGAATGGTCGCGAACCAGCGTCGCAACCGCAGAGATGCCAGCCTCTGCCTCCTCCTCGACGATGGCGAAGCCCCGCTCCCGCGTGAGGCGCAGCTGCTCGCGCAGTTCCGGAATGCTCTTCAACGCACGCGGCCCAACAAGATGCCCCTGAAAGCCGCGCTCCTCCACGAGCTTCACCGCCATTTCCTCCGGCAAGCTCGAAAGATAGGCCTTGCCCATCGCAGTGGCATGAAGCGGCACGTTCCGTCCCGAAATCGGGTCGTAGCGAATCGAGTTCCGCGCGCCCTGCGCCTTGGCCACCCAGGTCAGGTGCTCGTTCTCCAGAACGGCAAGGCGCACCAACTCGCCCACCTTCGCTGCGAGATCCTCGAGGATCGGCTGGCAGGTCTCGGTCAGATTGGTGGATTCCAGCAATCGCAAGCCCAAAGCGGCCAGCAGCATCGTTGGCGCGTAGCGCTCGGTGATCTGATCCTGCCGCAGATAGCGCTTCTGGACTAGCACGGTCAGCAACCGATGCGTCGCGCTGACCGGCAATTCCAGCCTTTGTGCAATGGCGCTCAGCGGCAGGCCGGCCGGCTCGTCCACCAGCGTTTCGAGGATTGCGAGGCAGCGCTCGGCGGAAGGCGCGCTGAAATTGGTCACCGGCGGACTCCTCAAGATTTGCAGGAATTATTCCAGAAAGGAATTCCACCTTAGGGTTGCGAGAGAGTCGGTCAAGTCCTTGCATCTCAGCCAGCCTTCGCAATTCGGGTCTTCAACAACGGGCTGAGACCTCGCCAGATCAAGGTGATCCAGACGATGATCGTCGCAGTCGCCAGTGCCGCAGCCAACGGGCGATCAAAAAACGGCAGCCACTGCCCGGACGCCTTCATCATCGAGGACATGAAATGATCCTCGATCATCCGGCCCAGCACGAGACCGAGGATTACCGGCGCGATGGGGAATTTATTCTCCTCCATCACGAAGCCGAGCACACCGAAGGCGAGCATGACGCCCACATCGAAGAACGAGTTGTTGATCGCGTAAGCTCCGAGCATCGCAAAGAGAAAGACGATCGACATCAGGATGTTGCGCGGGGTTCGCAGGATGCGCCCCGAAGCTTTGATGGCAATCCAGGCCAGCGGCCACATGATGAGGTTGGCGATGATGAAGGCCCAGAAAATCGCGTAGACTAGTGGGGCCTGCTGCGTGAAGATCTGCGGACCAGGTGTCAGCCCCTTCATATAGAGGATACCGATGGCGATTGCCGTCACGCTGTCGCCGGGGATGGCGAAGACAAGGGCCGGAATCCACGCACCGGAAATCGCCGCGTTGTTGGCAGCCCCCGCATCGACGAGGCCTTCGGCATGGCCGGTGCCGAATTTCTCCGGCTCCTTCGAAAGCTTGCGGCCCAATCCATAGGTCACCCAGGCGGCAATATCCGCGCCCGCGCCCGGCAACGCCCCGATGAAGGTGCCGATTGAGGAACCGCGCAACAGGTTCCAGCGATACTTCCAGAGAAGCGCGCCCTGCCCTTTGAAGATCGGCCCGTTGGCGCTGTAAGTCCTGCCCTGCGGGCCATCGCCGCGCAGGGCGTAGCGCAGGATCTCGCTAAAGGCGAAAAGGCCGATCATCGCAGGGATGAAGTTCACCCCGTCGAGAAGATCGCTCGATCCGAAGGTAAAGCGCGGATAGCCCACCGCCACATCAATGCCGATGCAGCCGATCAGAAGGCCAAGGATCATCGCGATCAGCGCCTTCAGTACCGAGGCACCCGCCACGAAAACCGAGGCGGTCAGGCCCAGCAGCCCCAGCCAGAGATACTCATAGGAGGAGAACTGCACCGCGACCCGCGCGATGGCCGGTGCTGCAAACATCAGCACGGCCGTCCCGAACAAGCCGCCGATCACGCTGGTGGTGACGCAAGTGCCCAACGCAAAGGCGCCCTGCCCCTTCTTCGTCATCGCGAAGGATTCGTCGGTATAGGCCGCCGAAGCTGGCGTCCCCGGAATGCGCATGAGCACGCCGGGAATATCGCCTGCGAAAATCGCCATGGCTGTGGCGGTGACGATCACCGCAAAGGCCGCGATGGGATCGAGCGCGAAGGTAATCGGCACGAGCAGCGCGATGGCCATCGTCGCCGTGAGACCCGGCATCGCGCCAACGACGATGCCGAATACGGAGGCAAGCACCATCAGCATCAGGATCTTGGGCTGCAAGAGCTGCGAAAGCGCCGAGAGGGAGGCAGAGATTGGATCCATCAGAGCCAGCCTCCCAGTGGCGCGAGCACGCCCAGCGGCAAGGGAATGCGCATCACTTTCACGAAAAACAGATTAAGCAGCAGCACAGTCACGCCCGAGATGAGCAACGCGCGCCAGAGCTTCACGCCAAACGCGATCATCAGGCAGGCAACCGCGAGAAATCCCACGATCAGGAAGCCAAGCACCTTGCCGAGACCCGCGAAGAGCCCGCAGGCTGCCAACACCGTGAGCACGCGCAGCAGGCTTCGCGCATCGCGCGGCAGCGCCTCTTCAGTGGAGTCCGGCTCGGAACTTGTGCGAGAGTTCAGCGCAAGAAATGCACTCGCCCCCAGCAAGGCCAGGCTGAGCACCATGGGGAAAAGCCCCGGCCCAACCGAAAGGCCCGCCATTGTGGGAAAGTTGCGGGAAACAAGGAAGATGGAGATCGCCAACGCGGCCAAAACCAGCGCGATCCACCGATCGGATGACAACATGACTGGGCTCCTGCCGGAGGAATGATGAGTTGGGGAAGGCGCCCGAGAAAACGCCTTCCCCATCACGCGGAGAGCAAAAGGAGGAAATGGCCCCGCGTGATTGCAGCAGCCTCAGCCCTGCCGCAGACCGAGCGCCCCCATGACGACGCCCATGTACTTGTCGAGCCGCTCCTGCATGGCCTGAAGCTCCGCAGGGCCGCCGTAGTTGATGGTGAAGCCGCGCGAACTGGCGAAGCTCTGCCAATCCCTGGAGGAAAGCGCCTTCTTCACGAGCTCATCGAGGCGACGCACAATGGCCGGGTCAACGCCCTTCGGCCCCTGCAGTGTGATGAAGGAGGTCATCTCCCAGTTCACGCCCTGCTCCTTGACGGTCGCGACATCCTTGAAGCGCGGGTTGCGCTCCGGGCCCATTACTGCGAGCGCGCGAGCCTCGCCGGCATCCAGCATCGCGACCGCTTCGCCCGGCGAAGCCGTGACGATATCCACCCCACCCGCGAGCAATTCCTGCATGGCGCGGGCTGCACCCTGCGAGGGGATCCAATTGACGTTTTTGACATCCTGCCCGGCTTCCATCAGCAGGCCGGCAACCGCGATATGCCAGATACCGCCCTGCGCAGTGCCGGACGCCTTGAACTTGCCGGGATTCGCCTTGATCGCAGCCAGCGCGGTCTGCAGGTCTTTCCACGGGTTGTTCTTGGCGACGATGAACCCGGCCTCCGTGCGATTCAGCACGGAAACCGGCGTGTAATCACGCCAGGTGAGCTTCGTGAGCCCCGTGTGGTGCATCATGGTGATTTCCGCCGTCACCGCACCGAAAGTGTAGCCATCCGGGGCAGCATTCGCGATCGCCGAGTGGCCGGTCACACCATTGCCGCCGGTCTGGTTGACCACATTCACCGCTACGCCAAGATCCTTCTCGAGCATGCTTGCGAGCAGGCGCATATGCGCATCGGTGCCGCCGCCAGCACCCCACGGCACAATGATGGTGATGGGCCGCGCGGGCCAAGCCTGCGCCTGAGCAGCAGGCGCACTCGCTGCCGCGAGGCCAAGGGCGGCAAGACCAACCAGAAAGGAACGACGAAAGACCATGAGCGCTTCTCCAGTTTTTTATTCTGGAATGTTTTTCCAGATTAATTTTCTGGCTAATGTACTGATGATCTCGTGTCAAGCGTCAGCATGGATGCATGAATGAGCCAGGCCGCCCCGCTGACGGCCATGACGATCGACAGCTCATGATGGGAGTGGGCGAAGTGACGGCAGAGCTTTGCCACAAAGACGGGGCTGGCCTCGTGTGTCCCGGTAGAACCCGACGACAAAACGGCCCGGCTGCGATGCCGGGCCGTTCGTGCTCCTGGCCGGGGCTCAGGCGACGGAGGAGCGCACCGCGTTGTCTTTCGTCTTCCACAGGCTGAACAGGATACCCGCAGAGAGGATGGCGAGCGTGATGCCCAGCCCCCAGACCGGCGGGAACTTCTCCCAGCCCATCGCCCAGGCGATGAAGATCTTTGAGCCGATGAAGATCAGCAGCACCGAAAGCGCGTATTTCAGGTAGGCGAAGCGATGCACCATGGCCGCCAGCGCGAAATAGAGCGCACGCAGGCCAAGGATCGCGAAGATGTTCGACGTGTAGACGATGAACGGATCGGTCGTGATCAGGAAGATCGCGGGTACGCTGTCCACCGCGAAGATCACGTCCGCGATCTCGATCAGCACGAGCGCCACGAAAAGCGGAGTCATGAAGTTCGCCATGCGGCCCGAGCCCGGCGGCGCCTTGGGGTCGGGCAGCTTCACGAAGAACTTCTCGCCATGCAGCTTTTCCGTGACGTGGAAGCGGCGCTTCATGAAGCGCAGGGCCGGATTATCCGCGAGATCCGGCTTCTGGTCGCCCATCCAGATCATTTTCACGCCCGTGAGGATGAGGAAGACCGCGAAGATGTAGAGCACCCAGGAGAAGTTCTCGACAATCGGCGCACCGATGCCGATCATGATCGCCCGGAGCACGATCACACCCAGAATGCCCCAGAACAGCACCCGATGCTGGTAGAGGCGAGGAATGGCGAAGTAGCTGAAGATCATCGCGATGACGAAGACGTTGTCCATCGCGAGCGTCTTCTCCACCGCAAAGCCGGTCATGTATTCCATGCCGCTCTGCGGCCCGAGATACCACCAGACCCAGGCGCCGAACGCGACACCCATGCCGATGTAACCAACGGACAGCACAAGGCTTTCACGCACCTCGATCTCGCGGTTTTCCTTGTGGAGGATGCCGAGATCGAAGACGAGCAGCGCGATGACGATTGCGAGGAAGGCAAGCCACATCCAGAGCGGCTTGCTCAGCCATTCCACATACAGAAACGGGAATTCCATACCCAAGGTCCATAGCCGGCGCGGGATGTCAGGAAGATCCGACATCGCGTGCACGCCGGCGCGCACGCCAGAGGGGCCCGGATCAGGGGTTGCCGGGCAAATGAAGTGCCCTCCAGACGATTTCAAGAGGATCAGAGAATAAATTTTTCATGCCACAAAATTGTCTTAGATCATTTTAATGTAAAGCACAGGACAAGCGCATATCAGCGCGAATGTTCTGATGAATGGGGTCCGGGCCCCTCTGATCGTCCTTGCAAGACGATGATGTCGGACTCTCTCAAGGCTCTTGCGGGTGAAGAACCTGCCTTGTTCTGGGAGAACGATATGAAGTTTTCGTCTTTTGCTTTGCCGCGCATGCCCTCCAGTGGTTCTGGCTGGCAACGCTTCGCCTCGGCCGATGAAGTGGCAACCCGCAACCGTTTGGTGGCTTTGGCACGCTGGCTCGACACCGCCATCCGCGTGCCCGGAACCTCCGTGCATATCGGCGCGGATGCCCTGCTGAACGTGATCCCCGGCATCGGTACACTCGCCGCGAAGGGACTATCCGCCTACATCATTCTGGAAGCGCACCGCCTGGGTGTTCCCCGCGCGACGCTGCTGAGGATGGCGGGCAATACCGGCGTCGATTTCGCGATCAGCGCTATTCCGGTGGTTGGTTGGTTCGGCGATGCCTTCTTCCGGGCGAATACGCGGAATATCGATCTCATCCTGCGCCATCTCGATCGCCAGCGTTAAACCGCGCTGGTCGTCTGGCGGTCCTAAATCGTCACTTTGCCCCGCAAGCAATTGCTGAAAAGCAGGTAGCCTTACCTTGAAAGCGGAGAAGAAGGTGCGGACGAACTGGTGGATCTGGTCGGCGGCACCAATCCCGCACCTTGAACCGGCCTTCATCAGGAGGCGGAGCGCTCCTCGTCTCCGCCCGGCCTGTCGGGGACCGATTTGCGCAACTGCCCGGGCGTGACACCGTAAGCCTTACGGAACTGCGCGATGAAATGCGCGCAATCCGAAAACCCGGTGAGATAGGCCACTTCCGTCACGGCCTTCCGGGTGTTGAACAGATACCAGCGGCCATAGCGAAGCCGGATTTCAATCCAGAACGCCTTGGGGCTCGTGCCCAGGCCATCCCGGAACAGGCGCTCGAGCTGGCGCTCGCTCATGCCGAGTTGCTCCGCGATCCCGGTCACCGTCCCCGGTGATTGCATGTCGCGCTCCATCAGCGTGATGGCCTTGCGCAGGCGGTGATCCGTGATGTGCTGCCGCCCGAGAGCGAGGATCTTCTTCACCGAGGATTCCACCTCGCGGTCGGACATGGTCATCTGGAATACGGCCTTGGTCGCGCGCTCGCGGCCACAGAAACGCGAGATCAGGCTTGTCGCGAAGCTGATGACCGACAAGCCGCCCGGTACGGTGACGATGCCGGAATCCTCGTGGAAATCCTGATCGAGCATGAAGCGATGGTCGGGATAGCGCCGGCGATAATCCTCGGCATGGTAGGGGTGGAGGCAGGCGCGGCGCTTCTGCATCAGCCCCGCTTCCGCGAGCACGAAAGAGCCGGTGCAGAGCCCGGCGACGAGCTTTCCCTGCTGATGCGCATGCTGCAAGGCGGCCGGAATTTCGGGCGGGAGCGTTTCGAGATTGCGCAAGAGCGGTCCGATCACCGCGACACAATCGAAGCTGTCCAGCGCACCGATCCCCGCATCGGGCGTGATGGGAATGCCGCAACTCGCGTGAACCGGCTGGCGCCCCGGCGTCATGATGGTCCACGAGCACAGAATCTTGCGGCTGGTATCGCCGATATCCGCTGCGTGGCGCAAAGCCTCGACAAAGCCCGTGAGCGACATCAGCGGGAATTCCGGACATAGAATGAATCCGACAGAAAGCTCCGGCCTCGCACGGGGCGTGGTCATGCTGCGCTCCCTTCGCGTGGCAGGCGGCCGTGATGGCTTATCAGGCCGGTTTTCCATCCATAGTGCATTCAATTCGACACTAAGGAGACGCTTCTCCAGCAGAATCGGACTGGCTTCCAGCGTCTCCCCGTGATGTCGCAAACGTAATGGAGTAGCTAGATTTCGCGCAAGTCAGCGGGCGAAACCAAGTCGTGTTCCTTATGTTTTTTGGCGCTTCGCTACAAGCGAGGCACACCCCGTCCATGCTCCTTTCCCCCGCGGCGCAGGCCGGAAGTTCCGGGTTGCTCCCGAAGCAAAACGATGGGGAAACGCATGAAGATTCTCTCGAAACTCCTCGCCTGCGGCATGCTCGCAGCCACGCTCGCGGCACCCGTGCAGGCAGCAGACGTTCCGACAGTCCAGAAGGGCAAACTCACCGTCGCCTTTACCGGCGACATGCCCGGTTCGGGTTGGCGGGACGGCAAGATGATCGGCTACGATGGCGAGATCGTGCAGATGATCGCCGACAAGATCGGCATGCCGATCGCGCCCGCTCTCATGGAATGGTCCGGCACGATCGCCTCGGTGCAGGCGGGCCGCGTGGATGTGATGCTCGGCACGATGGGCTGGACCGAGCAGCGCACGAAAATCATGACGCTCTCCGAGCCGATCCACTACTTCAAGAACGGCATCATGCAGTCCACGAAGACCAACTGGGACAAGCTCGATGACCTCAAGGGCAAGAAGGTCGGCACCATCACGGGCTTCTCCTTCGTGCCGGAACTGCGGAAAATCGAAGGGCTCCAGCTCTCGCTCTATGACACCTCCGATGCCGCTGTGCGCGACCTCGTGGCAGGCCGCATCGATGCGGTGATCGGCGATCCGCCGGTCGTGAGCTACGCGATTTCGCAGAACCCGAGCTGGAACATGCATTTCCTGGCCTTCACCGACCAGAACAAGGATTTCCCGCTGCTCACGGGCCTCGGACAGGTGGTGTTTGGCCTGAACAAGGACAATGCCAAGCTCGCAGCCGAGATCAACACCATCATCAAGGGCCTCTGGGCCACCTGCAAGATGAAGGAAATCGGCGCGCGCTACGGCATGAAGGCCGATGTGTGGTTCAAGCCCGTGGGCGAGAACTTCCGCGCCGGCAAGGATCGCGCGGCGGATTACAAGCTGCCGGGCTGCTGACTCTCCCTGCCTGAAGCAGGTCGCTTTCTCTCTGGGGTGGCCTGCCCTTTTTTCTTCCCCGAAACCGGCTGGAGTCTGTCGCCATGAGCAACGCGCTGTTGCGGGTCGAGAGCCTGCGCAAGAGTTACGGAGCCGTCGAGGTCCTGCGCGGCATCGATTTCTCGGTCCGGAAGGGCGAGAAAGTCGCGCTGATCGGCCCCTCGGGTTCCGGCAAATCCACCTGCCTGCGCTGCGTGAACATGCTCGAAAAGCCGAGCGCCGGCGCGATCTGGCTGGAGGAGGAGCGCGTCGGCGTGCGCGCTTCCGCCGGGCAGCGCGAGAGGCTGATGAGTGATGCGGAACTAGCCCCGCAGCGCCGGCAGATGGGCATGGTATTCCAGCTCTTCTACCTCTGGCCGCATCTCACGGTGCTGGAGAATGTGTCGGTGGGCCTCATCAAGGTGCAGGGCGTTCCGGCCGCGGAGGCAAAAGCCATCGCGCTGGAGATGCTGGAGAAAGTGCACATGGCGCACAAGGCGCAGGCCTATCCGGATTTCCTCTCCGGCGGCCAGCAGCAACGCGTGGCAATTGCCCGCGCGCTCGCCCAGCGGCCGAAACTGCTGCTCTTCGATGAGCCCACGTCGGCGCTCGACCCCGAACTCGTCGGCGAGGTGCTGAATGTGATCCACGAACTCGCGGATGAGGGGCGCACCATGCTGCTGGTGACGCATGAGATTCGCTTCGCGCGGGATGTGGCAGACCGCGTGATCTTCATGGATGGCGGCGTGGTGGTGGAGGAAGGGCCGGCGCGCGAGCTCATCCAGCATCCTCGGCACGAGCGCACGCAGGCCTTCCTGCGGCAGATCTCACCTTAAGGGGATCGCCATGCTCTTGCGTTTCGACACCATTCTCGCCGGATTGCTGCAGGGCGTCGGGGTCACCTTGGGTGTGACGTTCGGCGCGCTGCTGATCGCGATCATCCTGGGCTTCGCGCTGGCCTTGCTGCGGGTCTTCTGGCCCTCGCGGATCGGGGCGTTCGTGATCGACGCCTATATCGAGCTTTTCCGGAACATTCCTGCACTCGCGCATCTGTTCCTGATCTATTACGGGCTCGCTTCGGTGGGCGTGCAATTGGGCTCTGTTACAGCGGCGATCCTCGGCCTCGGATTGATCGGCGGGGCGAGCCTCTGCGATGTGTTCCGCGCGGGTTTCGAGGCCTTGCACAAGGGCCAGCGGGAGGCCGCGCTCGCCATCGGCATGCGGCCCTCGCAGGCGATCCGGCTGATCCTCACACCGCAGGCCCTGCGCATCGCGCTGCCGCCTGTGGGGAATTACGCGACGCAATTGCTGAAGGACAGTTCCATCGCCTCGGCCATTGCCGCGCCGGAGATCATGTTCTTCGCCCGCTCGCTGGTGACCTCCACCTTCGAGACAACGCTGATCTATGTCACCGCCGCCGGTCTCTACATCCTCATGAGCCTGCCGATCGTCTTCGCGGTGCGGGCGCTGGAAAAACGCTATGCCGGAGGGCAGGCCGCATGAGCATGATCGGCTTCCTGCAACCCTTTGCCGAATATGGCGGCGAATGGGCACCGCGCATGCTCGATGCGGCGCGTATCACGGCTGCCATTTCGCTCTGGGGCTTCCTTGTGGCGCTTGGCGTCGGCGCGCTGCTCGCCGCCTTGCGTGCCCGGAAGCACTGGCTGCCGGGGCTGCTGGCCCAAGGCTACATCAACCTCACGCGTGGCGTGCCGCTGCTGGCCGTGCTGTTCCTGCTCTATTTCGGCCTGCCCGGCATCGGCATCACCATGTCTGCCTTTGTGGCTGGTGCGCTGGGGCTCGGCCTGTGCTTCGGCGCGCAGATGGCGGAAGTATTCCGCGCCGGCCTTGAGGCTATTCATCGTGGCCAGCGCGAGGCCGCTCTCGCCGTGGGCATGACGCCAATGGCCGCCTTCCGGCTCATCACGCTGCCACAGCTCATCCGCATTATCGCGCCATCGCTGGTGACGACTTTCGTGGCGTTGCTGAAGGATTCCTCACTTTGCGCGCTCATTACCGTGCACGATCTGATGCTCGAGGGGCGAGCGCTCGCGACGGAGTATTTCCTGCCGATGCACATCTTCCTCGCGATCGGGCTTTTCTACTTCGCCATCGCCTGGCCGCTCTCGCTCGCGGCGCGCGTGCTGGGCCATCGCCTGAACCGTCGGCGAGCGGGCGCGGCCTGACGCGACCGATCCGACCGCATCCGCAAAATCCAGACGGAGTGTATCATGCCCAAGCCGGTCATCCTGATGACGCCGGATCTCGATGAGGCGTTCGGCGAGGGCCGCGAGCCGACCTACCATGTGCGCGCGAACTATGCCGAGGCGATCAGCGCCGCAGGATGCCTGCCGCTCATCGCGCCCTACACGGCGGTAGCAGCCGACCTGCTCTCGATGACGGATGGTGTGCTGATCACAGGTTCCCGGCCGGGTGCGCAGGTCGCGCCGGCCCGTCGGGCCTTCGAACTGGACCTGATTGCGCTGGCGCTTGAACAGGGCAAGCCACTGCTGGGCATCTGCCACGGGATGCAGCTGATCGGCGAGGTGCTGGGCGGCCGCACGGTTCTGGAACGCGCCGACGACGCCGTTGACCATATGCCGCGCCTCGTGCCGGATGTTCTCGCCCATGAGGTGCTGGTGAAGCCCAGTACGCACCTCGGCAACGAGGCAGGCCTTTCGGCGGCTTCCGTCAACAGCCTGCACCGGCATGCCCTTTCCGGGCCCGGACGGTTCCGGGTGATTGCCGAAGCGCCCGATGGCGTGATGGAAGCGTTTGAGGGGGAAACCGCCGGTTTCTGCCTCGGCATTCAATGGCACCCGGAATATCGGCTCACCGCGCTGGATATCCGGATCTTCGAGGCTTTTGCTGCGGCTTGTCAGCATTGAGGCCAAAGCTCTGATCGCGGGTGCCCTCCTCTATCGCCCGCGATGATCTCGCCCGCTGGGCACTCTTCCGGTGCGAGCCTGCGGAACATGCGCTATGGTCGGCGCAACGATGAAAGCATCGGCGCGGGGCGGGAAACGATGGTCAGGCCATTTGCGAATGCGGTTCTTCTTCTGGCCCTTTCCAGCCTGCCGGCCTGGTCGCAATCGCCTGTTCCCCGCCCCTGCCCGGACAAGATCGGCAGCGATATCGCGTGCTTCACGGTGCAGGACCAGAACGGCGCGCATGTGCTCATCGCGCGGCCCGCGAACGCGAATGGCTCGCTTATCGTCCACACCTATGGTGGCCCGCGCATGCGCAAGCCGAATGCCACGATGGTCGACGAAGACCTCGAGCGCTTCGTCGAAACAGTGCGCGAGGGCTATGCCTGGGTGTCGACAACCCGTCGCCGGGGCGGATTCGGGGTGACGCAAGGCGCGGAAGATGCAGATAATGCCCGCAAGATCTATGTCGCCACCTTCGGCCAGCCGAAATTCACCATCGCCCATGGCCAATCCTGGGGTGGGAATGTCGCTGCGATCCTGATCGAGAAATTCAACGCACCGGACGCTTCCGGGAGAAGGCCCTATGACGGGGC
This sequence comes from Beijerinckiaceae bacterium, assembly GCA_025458025.1. GTDB lineage: Bacteria > Pseudomonadota > Alphaproteobacteria > Rhizobiales > Beijerinckiaceae > Rhabdaerophilum. Next base: position 23,972 of record JALOTF010000016.1, read on the forward strand.
AATGCTGACCTCCGGCGTGCTCGCCGGCGGCACGCGCGGCTATGATATGCGGATGGATGTGCGCGCGGCCTTCCAGGCGATCTGTGATGTGCATCCCGCGCCAGGCGCACCGGCCGAAACCCTGGGAACCGGCTTGCCCGACGGTTCAGGCATCACCCGCCAGCAGGTGACGGGTTGGTTTAATGATTGCACGGGCGCGAACAAGAAGCCGGAGGAGCGGACCGAGGCCCAGCAGCGGGCCTTGCGGGACATGGCGGCCGCCAGCCGTATTCCCGCCAGCGCCCTGCTCGCGCATATCCAGTGGGCGACGTTCGTATTCCGCGACATTGCGGATTTCATCACGGCAGGTAAATCCCCTTTCGGAAACGAGCAGGTCGTCTATCGCGGCACATCGGATGATGAGGCCTTCAACCGCAAGGTTCTGCGGGTGCGCGCTGATCCCGAGGCGGTGCGTGCGCTGGCGACGGACAGTGACCCCACGGGACGGATCGATATTCCCGTCATCACCATGCACCAGATCCGCGATACGACCGTTTTCGTGGAGCAGCAGCACGAATATCGCCGCGTGGTGGAGGCAGCAGGAAATGGCGCACGCCTGTTCCAGATCTTCGTGGACGATCACCAGCATTCGAAAACCAGCCCACCGCACTACCCCGCCATCCTGAAAGCGCTGCAGAGTTGGATCGAAACCGGCACACGCCCCACGATGCCGGCGGTGCAATCCGCCTGCGAGGCGGCAAGGCCGATCTATGGCGGCGAGTGCCGCTTCGTGGCGGATTATGCGCCGCAACAGTGGTATGAGCGGGTCAATCCGCGCACCGGGCAGCGATAAAGGCCGCTGCAACCAGCCTGCTCATCATGAGCGGAGAACGGGCGACCGGTTCCCGTGGGGGCGTTCATCATCAGACACTGACCACGGCACCGAGCCCGACGGCAGGAGCGGTGTCATTCGGCCGATCAGCAGCATGACTAGCCCGACAATTCCGATGGTGACGACGCCCATCGCGGAAGCTTCGGTGGTGAGCCCCGCCTCCTCGAGGCCATAGACCACCACGCCCATCGTGCGGCTTCCGGCACTCCAGAGCAGCGCCGAGACCGTGAGTTCCGAAAAGGACATCAGAAAAACCATCAATCCGCCTGCGCAGAGAGCCGGCAGGAGAGTTGGAAGAACGAGCGTGAGGAGCCTGCGCACGACCCGCGCGCCGCAAAGCGCCCCTGCCTCTTCCATGGCCGGCGCGATGGTGCCCATCGACGCCAGAGCCGGTTTGACCGCCAGCGGCAGGAACCGGACGAGATAGGCCGCGAGAATGATCCACGGCGTCGCATATAGGCTGAAGCCCAGCACCGGCAGCGGTCGCAGGAACAGGAGGATCGCCGCAATCGCAATCACGATGCCCGGCAAGGCATAAGGCAATTCGATGAGCAGCAGGAACAGTGCGCGGCTCCGCCCCGCAAAGCGATGGATCGCAAAGCCCAATGGGATCGCCAGCAGCGCGAGGAGGATCCCGGCCATACCCGAAAGCCCCAGCGAGGTGCGGAAGGCCTCGCGCGTGGCCGATTGCCGGAACAGCACTTCCGCATAGGCGCGGCCGGTGGCTGTCTCCGGTGTCAGCGGCACGCCGTAGCTCGGCACCAGCGAGGCGGCCAGCAGCGACAGAACCGGCAGGATAAGGGCCACGAGCAACAGGGCCATTCCTGCCGCGTATATAACCGCGCGTGCGGCCAGCCCCGGCGACCAGAAGGCCTTGAGTTGTCGCTCGGGTTCGAGCGCCGTTCCCCGCCGGCCGATCAGCAGCACCGCCAGCACGATGATCACACCGCCCACGAGCATTGCGAGCACCGACAGGCCCGCAACATCCGGCAGCACATTCGGGCCGAAGCTTGATAGCTGGCGATAGATCAGGGTCGGCAGGGTGAGGATATTGACGGGCAAGCCGAGCAGCGCGGGAATGCCGAAATTTCCGAAGGCCGCCACGAAAGCCAGCATGCCCGCCGCCAGCCAATGACCGGCGAGAAGCGGCGTCAGGATATCGCGGAGAATGCGCAAGGGGTGAGCACCATCCACCTGCGCCGCTTCGACCAGCTCATGCGGAATGGTGCGCATGCCGGCGAGCAGCGTGAGCATCACGACCGGCGCATGGTGAAGGCCCAGCACGACAACAATACCCGTGAAGCTCAGCAGCGGATTCGGGCTGCCGGGCGGCGGGGCCATTCCCATCGCCTGAAGCACGGGGGAAGCGGGCCCGAGCAGGGTCTTGAACGCGAGGGCCGCGACATGCGGCGCGATGAGCATCGACAGCGTGAAGAGGAACGCGAAAACATGCCGCCCCCGGATGCGCGCGGTCGCCAAGGCCAGCGCAGCGATGCCGCCGAGCAGCAGGGACACAGCCATCGCGGCAAAACTGCTCGCGAGGCTGTTGCCGATGGCGCGCAGCACGGAGGGCCGGCGCCATTCGGCGATCAGGTCCGCGAGCCCCGCTTCGGTTCCGGCCAAGGCGGTGCGCACCAGCATGGCCAGCGGCAGAACCGAGGCCAGTGCCAGCCAAAGGGCCACGAAAAGCAGCAGCCCGCGCCCTTCGCGTTCCAGAAAGGGGGCATCATTGGGGAGAGTGGCGATCTTCACTGGCCAAAGATATCAGCGAAATCCTTGCGGATGCGCGTCTCCTCGCGCAGCGTCTTCGCGGGATCGAACGACATCAGGCGGATGGTTTCACGCGCAGGAAACCCGGCCGGCACCGGCGCTGCGGGGTGAGCCGCGAGATAGCCCTGCCGTGCGGCCAGCGCCTGCCCTTCCGGCGAGAGCAGGAAATCGACGAAGGCCTTGGCCGCATCCGGGTTCTTTGTGCTCGCGAGAATAGCGACAGGCTCGCTCACGGCGGAAACGCCTTCCTTCGGGAACACGAACTCCACCGGCGCGCCCTTGGCTTTCTCGCGGATGGGTAGGAAATCGACGATCATGCCGACAAGCTTCTCGCCACCGGCCACCTGCCGCAGCACATCGCCATTGGCCCCACCCGCCAGCGCATTGTTCGCCTTGAGCTTGCGATAGAAATCCCAGCCTCCCGGAAGGCCGCCAACCAATGTGGCGGCATGGATCAAAGCTGCGCCGGAATTCAGCGGGCTCGGCATCACCAGTTGCCCCTTTAGTTCGGGGCGCGTGAGATCCTGCCAGCTTTCCGGCCGGATCGGGCTCTTGGTGTTGTAGATAATGCCTGTGGTGATGAGCTTGGTCGCGAACCAGAATTTCTGCGGGTCATGCAGGCCAGCCGGATAGCCGGAGAGATCCGCGCCGGAATGGGCCAACAAACGCCCCTCGGCCTTGAGGCCCTCCATCGTCACGCTATCCGCGATCAGCAGGATATCCGCCTGCGGCGCTCCCGCCTGGATCTCGGCCCGCACCTTCGCCATGAGGCGTGGCGTGCCATCGCGCACGAAGCTGATTTCGACCTTGGGATGCTTCGCGCGGAAGGCGTCGATCGTCTGTTGCGCGTCGTTATTAGGCTGGCTCGTATAAAGAACGAGTTTGCCTTCCTGCGCATTCGCCACAACGCTTGCACCCAGAACGAGTGCAAGGCCCATCAACATATTCCGTGCGTTCATGACGGCCTCCGACAATGATGCGAGAGCCGTGCCCGCGGATTGTTGCAGTCGCATGACATTCGCAAGTCCAGAAGCCGCCTGCAACTGCTTCGCCGAAAAGTTATGAGCCTTCGCGCTGCGAGCCTTGCGAGGAAGCACCCACATGCCGGTCGCGTTCCCCAACTCTTGGCGCGGGTTACAGGCCTGCTTGAGATCCATCGGGTTATCATCACGGAGAACGACGAGGCCTCGCCTGCCGCTTCAGTTGATGCGGCCGGTGGAGGTCTTCCCATCCGAGCCGGTGAGCTGCACCGCGCCCTTCACACGGGCCGGCAAAGGCTCCGGAGCCTCGCCCACCAGCTTCTCGCCATCGGGTGAAGGCGCCAGCGTGACGCGGACGGACTTCCCCGCCACCGCGAGGATCGCCAGCGCCTTGAAGCCTGAGGCTGCGAGGGGCTTGTCATTGGCATCGCTCACGAAAATCTCGACGGCCTTGTCGCGAGTCACGAGTTCCACATGATAGGTGCCGGCATCCACCAGCGCACCGCCACGCGGGCCCACGCGCTGCTCATGCGCCTGCGCGACAGCAAGGCTGACTGTGAAGATGAGGCTGGCAAGCAGGGCACGCATCGCGGTTTTCCTTCAATAGGCTTCGCGCACGGAAGCAGTTCGGGCGGGATTTTGCACCTGCTCCTCGCCCTGTAAGGCGCGCAGGCGGGCCAGCGGCTTCTCGCCGTAGCGCAGGAAGAGCACGGGCGTCAGCAGCATATCCAGCAATGTCGCCGTGATGAGGCCGCCGAAGATGGTGATCGCCACGGGGTGGAGGATCTCCTTGCCCGGCGCATGGGCATCGATCATCAGCGGCAGCAGCGCAATGCCGGCGGAAAGCGCGGTCATCAACACTGGCGTGAGGCGTTCGAGGCTGCCGCGCATCACGAGGTCGCGGCCAAAGGGCACATTCTCGTGCAGCGACAGATTGATCCAGTGGCTGATCTTCAGGATGCCGTTGCGCGCGGCAATGCCCGTGAGCGTGATGAAGCCGATCATCGAGGCAACCGAAAGCGGCTGGCCCGCGAGCCACAGGGCCATCACCGAACCGATCAGCGCGAGGGGTACCGAGCCCATAATGATCAGCGCGAGGCGCACCGAGCGGTAGCGCGAATAGAGCAGCGCGAAGATCATCGCGAGCGAGACGAGCGAGAGCAGGGCAATCGTGCGGCTCGCCTCTTCCTGTGCCTGGAAGGTGCCCTCCAGCATCGTGAAGGTGCCTGTAGGCAGGTTGTGCTCGCGCACGATCTTCCGGATTTCCGCGATGATCTCGGCCATATCCGTGCGCCCATCGGAGTTGGCGAGCACGACGATGCGGCGCTTGCCGTTCTCACGCAGGATCTGGTTCGGGCCGTCCGTTTCGCGCACATCGGCGAGGGCCGAAAGCGGCACCCATCCGCGCGGCGTCTCGATCAGCATGGAGGCGAGCGAGCCGGTGGTGCGCGCGCGATCATCCAGACGCAGCACGAGATCGAAGCGCCGCGTGCCATCGACCAGCCGCGACATCACACGGCCATTGGAGAGCCGCTCGAGCTGCTCGGTGATAGTCGCGGGCGTAATGCCATAGAGCGCAGCGCGCACATAATCCACCGTGATGTCGAGATGCGGAATGCGCACCTGCTTTTCCACCTGCAAATCCACAATGCCCGGCACATTCGCCATCTTCGCGCGGAGTTCCTCCGCTACGCGACGGAGCTGGTCGAGATCCTCGCCGAAAACCTTCAGCGCGATCTGCGCACGCACGCCCGAGAGCATGTGATCGAGCCGATGCGAAATCGGCTGGCCCACATTCGTCACCAGCGGCAGCACGGCGAGCCGCTCGCGGATATCCGCGACGATCGCCTCCTTGGTGCGCTCCGAAGGCTTCAGGTCGACCTCGATTTCCGAGGAATGGACGCCTTCCGCATGCTCGTCGAGTTCCGCGCGGCCCGTGCGCCGGCCAACCTGCCGCACCTCTGGCACCTCCAGGATCAGGCGCTCGGCGATGAGGCCGATCCGCTGGCTTTCGGCGAGCGAGATGCCGGGATTGAACAGCGTATTGATCGTCAGCGTGCCTTCATTGAAAGGCGGCAGGAAGGCGCGCGGCAGGTGGAAGGCCATCCACACCGCGCCGCCGACCATCAGCGCCACCACGAGCATAAGCATGCGGGGAATGCGGAATGCCATGCCCAGAAGCGCGGCGTTCCCGCGTTTCAGCACGCGCACCAGCGCGCCATCGCCATGGTCGAAGCGCTTCAGGCCGGGCAGCAAGTAATAGGCCATCACCGGCGTGAGCGTGATCGAGACCACAAGGCTCATCAGGATGGAGATGATGTAGGCCTTGCCGAGCGGCGCGAAGAGCCGCCCCTCGATGCCCGTGAGCGCGAAAAGCGGCACGAAAACCAGCACGATGATCGCTGTGGCATAGACAATGCCCGAGCGCACCTCCTGGCTCGCGGAGACCACGACATCGAACACGCTGCGCGGGTTTCCCGCCTCGCGGTTCTCGCGCAGGCGGCGGAAGATGTTCTCCACATCCACCACCGCATCATCCACGAGTTCGCCGATGGCGATGGCTAATCCGCCGAGGGTCATCGTGTTGATGGAGAGGCCCATGGCGTGGAACACGATGGCCGTGGCCAACACGGAAACGGGAATGGCCGTGAGCGAGATGATGGTGGTGCGGGCGTTAAGCAGGAACAGGAAGAGCACCACGGCCACAACGGCCACGGCTTCCAGCAGCACCTTCCTGAGGTTCCGGATCGATGTTTCGATGAAATTCGCCTGCCGGAAGAGGATGTTGTCGGCCTTCACGCTCGACGGCAGGGTCTGCGCGAGGTCGCGCAAGGCGCTTTCGAGTTCGGCTGTGAGGCGCAGCGTATCGATATCCGGCTGCTTCTCGATGGAAAGCACCACCGCCGGCTTGCCCATGAAGCCCGCATCGCCGCGCTTGAGGCGCGCGCCGTAGCCCACCTCGGCGACCTGATCGAGTCGGATCGGCGCCTCGCGCGAGACACCAACCACGAGGGCCGAAAGATCCTCCAGCTTCAGCGTGCGCCCGACATTGCGGATCAGGAATTCACGCGAATACTGGTCGGAAAACCCGCCGCCCGTATTGGTGCCGAAGGCCTGGAGCGCGCGTTCGATTTGCTCCAGAGTGACGCCCAACGCGCGCATGGCGGCAGGGTTGGGCGAGACACGATATTGCCGCACCTCGCCGCCCATGGGGATGACCTGCGCCACGCCGGGAATGGTCAGCAGGCGCGGGCGCACCACGAATTCCGCGATTTCCCGCATCTCCATGGGGGAGACGCTGTCCGGACCAGTCAGCGCCACCATCAGCACCTGCCCCATGATGGAGGAGATCGGCCCCATCTGCGGCGTGACATTAGCCGGCAGGCGATCTCGCACGAGGGCCAGACGCTCGGCGATCTGCTGGCGGTTGCGGTAGATTTCGGTGTTCCAGTCAAACTCGACATAGACAATCGAGAGCCCCACGCCCGACACCGAGCGCACACGGGTGACGCCCGGCACGCCGTTCATCTGCGTCTCGATGGGGAAGGTCACGAGTTGCTCGACCTCGGGCGGGGCGAGCCCTTCCGCCTCGGTCATAATGGTGACGGTCGGCTTGTTGAGGTCCGGCAGCACATCCACCGGCAGGCGCGAAACGGCGAAAGCGCCATAGAGCATCAGCACGCCCGCGAAGGCGAGCACGAGCAGGCGGTTCTTCAGCGATTGGGTGACAAGGAACGAGAACATGCGTCACCGCACCTGATGCAGCAATTCAGCACCGGTGGTGACAATGCGCTTGCCCGGTTCCAGCCCGGAGATCACCAACATGCGCTCGGCATCGAGCGGCTCGACGCGCACCTCGCGCGGCACGAAACGCTCGGGGTTGGATTGCTCATAGACGAGCATCGCGCCATTGGCCGCGCGGATAACGCTGGCGCGCGGCACTGCAAGGCCCTCGCGCATGCGCCCGGTTTCCATCACGACAGTCACGAGCTGGCCGAGGCGAAGGCCCGTCTCGCTGGCCTGAACCGAGAAATGCAGCGGCACGGCCTGATTGCGATCCGACAGGCCAGCGCCCTCAAAAGCGAGCCGCAAGGCGCGGCCATCCGGCAACATGGCGCTGCCGCGCTCACCCGCCACCCCGCCGGCATAGCTCAGGGCCTCCACCCAGAGGCGCGCGGAATCGATGATCTGAAACAGGATCGCGTTGGGATCGGCCATCTGACCGGCGACGACATTCGCAGATGCCAGAACGCCATCGACCGGCGCGAGCAGCTTCTCGGGCTGGCGCTGGAATGTCTCCACCGTCGCGCGTCGCGCCTGAAGACCGGTGAGTTCCAGCTCGGCATCCTCGATTTGCGCGCGTGTTACCGAGCCGGCGGTCATCTGCCGGTAGCGTTCAAGGCGACGGGAAATCAGAGATATCTGCTGATCCAGTTCGCGCATCTGCTGCGCTTGCGATGTGAGATCGGCGGCGGAAATCGCGGGCTGCACGATGGCGAGCACATCACCGGCGGCGACGCGCGTTCCCAAACGCCTGAAGCCGCCGGGCGGCGCGGAGATGCGGCCCGAGACGGAAGCCTGCACCACGCCGCTCGCATTCGGATCGGGCACGATGCGTCCCGGCAAGGTCACGACTTCAGGATGCGTCGCCTGCGCAAGCTGATGATTGGCGAGCCCGAGAATGCGCTGGCTGGCCTTCGGGACGAAAACCGCGCCATCCGGCAGGCGCTGGGCGAGATCTGTCGCGCCCGGCTTTGGCTTGCCCGGCTGTTCCGGCGGCACGGTGAAGGTGGCCGTGAGCATGTCGATCTCGCCCTTCACGCTCACGGTAGCGATGAGATCATGGGGGCCGGGCTTGGCTGCGAAAGGCGCGTCGATCTCGTAGCGGCCCTTCCCCAGAACGCGCGCTTTTTGCGGGCCTGATGGCGTCTCCAGATCAATTTCGGCATCGGGAACGGGGTTGTTGCCCACGAAGCGATCGAGATGCAGCGTCAGCTTGCCATCGCGCAGCACCCCCACGAGTTCGAAGGTTTCGGTTGAGGTTTCGAAACGGGGCGCAATGCTTGCGGAGACCGGTGGCGGGGGCGCGCCATGGTCATGGCCTTCATGGGCCTGCCCTGCCGGCATAAAGAACAGCAGGACGGACAGACCCAGGCTCTTCGCAACAACCTTCACGACACGCTCCGCTCGAAACCTCGACCTATGCTCTTGCGGTTCGTTTGATTCAGGCGGATTGCGCGATTGTTACAGAATGTTTCAAGCCGGCCCGACCGCCATTGCTGGTAAAGACACGGTGACGATGAACCCGCCACCGGGGCGGTTCGTAAGGCTGATGCGCCCGCCATGGCCGTGGATGACATCCCGCGCGATCGAAAGCCCGAGCCCAAAGCCACCGGTTTCCTGCGAACGCGAGGTTTCAAGCCGCGTGAAGGGCTCGAACATCTCCTCGATGCGCGCTTCCGGTATGCCCGGCCCTTCATCGGTGATGGTGACCACCAGTGCCTCTCCCTCCACCCGGCAGGCAATGCGGGCAGAGCGGCCATATTTCAGCGCGTTGTCGATCAGGTTGCGGAAGGCGCGCTTCAGCGCGAGCGGCCGCCCCTCGATCACCGCCGGACCATGTGTTTCCAGCGCAGCACTCTCGCCATGGTCGGTCGCCTCGTCGGCGAGCGTTGCGAGCATCGCCGCAAGATCGAGCGGGCGGAGTTCCTCGTCCTGTCGCTCGCCACGCAGATGCGCGAGCGTCTGGTCGAGCATGCGTTCCATGTCGCGGATATCCGTGATGAGGCCCGCAGCCTGTGCGGGGCTGAGAGCCTCCGCCCGCAGGCGCATGCGCGTGAGCGGGGTTTTCAGGTCATGCGAGACTGCCGCGAGGGTCTGCGTGCGCGTGGCCACGAGCTTGCGGATGCGCATCTGCATCTCGTTGAAGGCGATGGCGACATCTCGGATTTCCTGCGGGCCGGTTTCGGGCACCTCCACCCTATCCGTGCCGTGATAGAGCTGGCGCGCGGCGGAAGCAAAGCGCCGCAAGGGCGTGGTCATCCAGCCGATGACGAGAACGGAAATCACCGCGACGCCCAGAGCCATCAGGCTCGTGGAAACCCAGGTGCCATGGCTCGATTGCGGGCGCGCATCGGGCGCGAAAACCGTGACATTCACCCAGCTATCATCAGGAAGACGCAGGGAAATCAGCGCGAGATGCGGGTCTTCATCGGATTTGCGGTTCGACCCGATGAGAATGTCCTCGTCAGTGAGATCCGTGCCGAGTTCGCGCAGGCGCGCGCGCAAGCCTTGCCAGATATCGGATCCCGGTCCGCCGGGGCGGGCACGCTCGGTCTCGCTCCAATGCGCTTCTACCGGGCCGCCGGACAGTTCATGCGCCACGCTCTCCCGTTCATCCAGCGCGACGCGCATCACCGAGCGGCGAATGGTCAGCAGTCGATCCGCAAGGCGGCTTTCATTCGCGAGGCTCATCTCGCGGTCAAGCGCGTGCTGATAGGCATAGAGGCTCGCGACATGCACGATGCCCACGCCGATCAGCATCAGCAGCACGGTGCGCGCGGCAAGGGTATCGAGCCAGCGGATCATGCGCGCGTCACCCTCGGCACGAACAGGTAACCCGCGCCGCGAATGGTGCGGATCATCGCGGGGCTCTGTTCATCGGGTTCGATCTTCTTGCGCAGACGGCTCACCTGCACGTCGATCGCGCGGTCGAACACCGCCTCGGGCTGGCTGCGCCCCGCTTCCAGCAGGTGGTCGCGCGTGAGCACCCGATTGGGCGCTTCAAGGAACGCCAAGAGCAGATCGAATTCGCCGGGAGAGAGATCGACCATCACGCCGGCGGGATCCACGAGTTCGCGCCGTTCCAGCGAAAGCGTCCAGCCCTCGAAGCGATAGGCGCGCAAGGGCGTGGCCGTGCTGCCCATGGCCATCGCCCCGCCCGTGCGGCGCAGAACGGCGCGGATGCGCGCCAGCAATTCGCGCGGGTTGAAAGGCTTCGTGACGTAATCATCCGCGCCGATCTCGAGCCCGACAATGCGGTCGGTCTCCTCGGCGCGGGCGGTGAGCATGATGACCGGCATGTTGGAGCGCTGGCGCAGCAGGCGGCAAAGTTCGAGGCCATCCTGCCCCGGCAGCATGAGATCGAGGATCGCGAGATCAGGCTGGCCCTGTTCCAGCCGGCGCTGCATCTCGATGCCGTCGCGTGCGGTAGCGACAGCAAAGCCATGGCTTTCCAGAAACGAGGCCAGAAGGGTGCGCAGATCGTGGTCGTCATCGACGACAAGGATCGAGGCGACGCTTCCGCTCTGTTTCATGCCTGTGCGCTTCCCGAGAGGCCCCGACCCGATGCCGGTGGCCCCTTCTTGGCAGAGCGCGGGGGGCGGCGGCAAGAGGTGGCGGTAATTGCCGCCGGGCCTTGCTCAGGCGTTGGCAGCACGCTGTGCCGGATTGGCATTGCGCTGCGGACGGCGATTGCGATGCGGCCGATGGCGACCGCCATTCGGGCGCTGCGCGTCACCACGCATTTCGCCCCGCGGGGCCTGCGCCTGATGCGAACGCGGCTTGCCATTGGCCGGCACCTCGCGGATCTGCGCCGCTTCAGGCGTGAAGCCTTCCGGAAGAGCGAGAACCGGAATCGGCTGGCGCGTCAGCTTCTCGATATCGCGCAGCAGCGGACGCTCATCGCCCGCGCAGAACGCAATCGCGATGCCCGCAGCACCGGCACGCGCGGTGCGGCCAATGCGATGCACATAGGATTCCGGCACATGCGGCAGATCGAAGTTGATGACATGTGTCACGCCTTCGACATCGATGCCGCGCGCGGCGATATCGGTGGCCACGAGAACGCGACACTTGCCGGTGCGGAATTCACCGAGTGCGCGCTCACGCTGGGCCTGGCTCTTGTTGCCATGGATCGCTACACTCTCGATGCCGTCCCGCGCGAGATGCTTCACGATGCGGTCCGCGCCATGCTTGGTGCGGGTGAAGACCAGTGTGCGACCGTTTTCACCGTCACTGATGAGGCGCGAAAGCAAGGACGGTTTAGCGCCCTGCGAGATATGCATCACGCCCTGCGTCACACGCTCGGCGGTGGTGGCGACCGGGGTCACCGCCACCTTCACCGGATCGGTGAGGAAGCTGTTGGCGAGGCCGGCGATCGTCTCCGGCATGGTGGCCGAGAAGAACAGGCTCTGGCGCTGCTTCGGCAGCATCGCCTGAATGCGACGCAGCGGCACGATGAAGCCGAGATCGAGCATCTGGTCAGCTTCGTCGAGCACGAGGATCTCGATCTCCGAAAGGCGCAGTGCCTTCTGGTTCACGAGATCGAGCAGGCGGCCAGGCGTGGCCACGAGAATATCCGCGCCCGTCGCGAGGCGCTTCGTCTGCTTGCCGATCGGCACGCCGCCGAACACGACATCAATCGAGAGATGCATGAACTGGCCATAGGCGCGGAAGCTCGCGGCGATCTGGCTCGCGAGTTCGCGCGTCGGCGAGAGGATCAGCGCGCGGCAGCTTTTCGGCTTGCGGGTGGTGCCGCTCTTGCCGAGCCGCTGGAGAATGGGCAGCGCGAAGGCGCAGGTCTTGCCCGTGCCGGTCTGCGCGATGCCGAGGAGATCCTTCCCTGCGAGGGCATGCGGAATCGCCTGCAGCTGGATGGGGGTGGGCGTGGTGTAGCCCTCGGTCTCGAGCGCACGGTTCAACGGCGCGAGAAGGGCGAAATCTTTGAAGGTAGCCAAGGGAATAACTTTCAGGGTCAGCGGCAGGCAAGCCGCAAGAGCCCGAATGCGACGCTCGCATTCAGGCGAAAAAAGCGACCCGCGTGAGGGGGAGCCCGGAAGGGAACGTTTGAAGGGGGAAGCCCGGCGCCGGTTCACCAGTGGAAACTGGCGGGCGCTGTCACGCTGCTTCGCACAAGCGCGGTTGCCGCGCTGACGTTCTGGAAAAAAGCCTGCGCTTGTTGCAGTGCAATGTCAAGCGAAACAGGCGGAGAAGGGACCGGGCGCAAGGCCCGATCCGGATCTTGAATTCAGCGCATGCTCGGGGCGACAGGGGCCGCCGGGCGGCCACGACCGCCCACGGCACGGGGCTTCGCCTTCGGCATGGGCAGAAGACCATCGCGCTGCATCTGCTTACGCTGGGCCTTGCGCGCGCGGCGAACGGCTTCGCCCTTCTCGCGGTTCTTCTTCTCGGAAGGCTTCTCATAAGCCTTGCGCTGCTTCATCTCGCGAAAGACGCCTTCGCGCTGCATCTTCTTCTTGAGCACGCGGAGCGCCTGCTCGACGTTATTGTCACGAACCAGGACCTGCAACGGTCACCCTCCGAACGAGAAAACGGGAAACGGCGCGGCCTGATTGCCAGCCTGCGCCGCCATTCGGCCTCCCGGAGGAGGCCGGTGCGAGAATCAATCCGCGAGCTGGAGGCGATCCGCCGCAGACTTGCCGGTCCGGCGATCCGCAACGATGTCGAAAATCACCTTCTGGCCTTCGTTCAGGCCGTTGAGGCCGGCGCGCTCAACCGCGCTGATGTGAACGAAAACATCCGTCCCGCCATTGCTCGGCTGAATGAAGCCGAAGCCCTTTTGGGCGTTGAACCACTTCACGGTTCCGTTGTGCATGAGAGTAACCTTTGAAAACGAGAAAAGTAACACACCGAACGACGCAAAAGCGCGCCGGAAGGCCTGTTGTCGATCGATGAGAAGGTGGAGGTCGTCGGCCAAGGCGAAACCGGAAGTTCCGCAGGGCAAATTCATTCGGCCAAAACTCGATTGCAAGTTGTTAGCACAGCCACGCCGAGATCACAACTTGAGAAAAGGGACATCAGCCGGAGCGCCGAAACGCGCGCGACGGGATATCGCGCGATCACCCCGCAGCCGAGCCCCAGAACAAGGCCGCACCATCATCCGCGCGCCCGACATGCGCGCGGAAACCAGCGAAAAGCTCGCGGCCCAACCCTTCCTCGGCAGAGGGCTGGTTGGAAACAGCGGGCATTCGCCGGGCGAATTCGGCCGGATCCACCGCGACATCGAGACGGCCGGCGATGGAATCGATAGTGATCACGTCGCCATCGCGCAGGCGGGCAATCGCACCGCCCTCCTTGGCCTCGGGCGTGACATGCAGCGCGCTCAGCACCTTGCCAGAGGCACCGGAGAGACGGCCATCGGTAAGAAGCGCCACGCGCAGGCCGCGATTCTGCAACACGCCAAGCAGGGGCATGAGCGCGTGCAATTCCGGCATACCATTCGCCTTTGGCCCCTGATTGCGCACGACAATCACGGCATCGCCGGTGATGGCATTCGCCTTGAAATCCGCCTGAAAGGCTTCGGGGGTTTCATACACGCGCGCCGGCGCGGTGATCGATTGCTTGTCTGCTGCGACCGCCGAGGTCTTCACGATCGCGCGACCCAAAGGCCCGGTGACGAGCGCGAGGCCGCCCGTGGGCTGGAACGGGTCGGCCACGCCCCGCAGGATCGACGGCGCGGGCGAAACCGCGGGCGGCTCGCGCCAGACGATGCGTCCGGCTTCCAGCACCGGCTCCTTCGCGTAAGCCGAGAGCCCCTGCCCCGCGAGGGTCGGCACATCCTCGAAAAGCAGCCCTGCCGACAGCAATTCGCGTGTCACGAAAGCCAATCCGCCTGCCGCCTGGAACTGGTTCACATCCGCCGAGCCGTTCGGGTAGATGCGCGCGAGAAGCGGCACGGCCTGTGCCAGATCCGCGAAATCCTCCCAGGAGATGCGGTAGCCCGCCGCGCGCGCCATCGCGACGAGATGAATCAGGTGATTGGTCGAGCCGCCCGTCGCATGCAGGCCCGCCATCGCGTTGATGAAGGCGCGGGCATCGAGCATCTCGCCCATGCCGACCCCCTCGGCCGCGCGGGCCAGAACAAGGCGCACGGCTTCGCGCGTCATGGCATCGCGCAGCGGCGTTCCGGGCGGAATGAAGGCCGTGCCGGGCACATGCAGGCCCATCAGTTCCATCATCATCTGGTTGGAATTCGCTGTGCCGTAAAAGGTGCAGGTGCCCGGCGCGTGGTAGCTTTTCATCTCGGCCTCGAGCAGCGCGTCGCGGCCGAGTTCGCCGCTGGCATAGGCCTGGCGCACGCGCGTCTTCTCGTCGTTCGAGAGGCCCGAGGGCATCGGCCCGGCGGGCACGAAAGCCACCGGCAGATGCCCGAAGCTCAGCGCGCCCATCACCAATCCCGGAACGATCTTGTCGCAGACGCCGAGCATCAGCGCGCCATCGAACACGTTATGCGACAGCGAGACCGCCGTCGCCATGGCGATGACATCGCGCGAGAACAGCGACAACTCCATGCCTGGCTGCCCTTGCGTCACGCCATCGCACATCGCCGGCACGCCGCCAGCGACCTGCGCCGTGGCACCCAGTTCATTCGCCGCCGCCTTGAGTATCGCGGGATAGGTCTCGAAAGGCTGATGCGCCGAGAGCATGTCATTATACGACGTGACAATGCCGAGATTGGGCGCGGAACCGCTCGCGACCTTCAGCTTTTCGTTCGACGAACAGGCCGCCGCCGCATGGGCGAGGTTTCCGCAGGAGAGCTTCCGCCGGGGCGGCATGTCCCGCCGCATCATGGCGAGGCGCGCGAGATAGGCCGCGCGG
>JALOTF010000017.1 GCA_025458025.1 Beijerinckiaceae bacterium
GCCATCGGCTTTGTGGGTACAACCTCAAGCTTGCCCGGCTTGCCGCGCGAGTGGAAATCGAGCGCCTCCTGATCGGTGAAGGTGGGGCGCGTATGGGGCCGCTTGTCGAATTCGCCGGGCATCGTCTTGTCTCTCTTGTCGTTCGGGCCCGACTGTCCCTGTCAGCCGGCCGGCCATGCGCCGGAGCTTCACCCTTACGAAGGTTATCCCCAAGGCTCAAGCGACGCGCAATCGACAATTCGCATCGGACTTTCGCGGTTTTCCGCAGACATGCTAGGCGAAAGTCTCAAGACGCTTGCCGCAAGAGCCTGTTTGTGATGCGCGACCCCGCTTTCGATCCCCCGCAGGAGCCCTATGAGGCTCCCCCGCGTGACCCGAACGCCACGCCCTCGATGGCGCAATATATCGAGATCAAGGCTGCGAACCCGGATTGCCTGCTTTTCTACCGGATGGGTGACTTCTACGAGCTGTTCTTCCGCGATGCGGAAATTGCATCGCGCACGCTCGGAATCGTGCTCACCAAGCGCGGCAAGCATGCGGGCGATGACATCCCGATGTGCGGCGTGCCCGTCTCCCGGTCGGATGAATATCTCCACCGGCTCATCGCGGCGGGCCATCGCGTGGCGATCTGCGAGCAGCTGGAAGACCCGGCGGAGGCGCGGAAACGCGGTTCCAAGGCGGTGGTGCGGCGTGATGTCGTGCGCATCGTCACGCCCGGCACGATTACGGAAGAGGGCCTGCTCGATGCCCGTCGCGCGAGCCTGCTCACGGCCATCGCGCGCCAGAAAACCGGCGAGGAGCAGTGGGATTACGCGCTCGCCGCGGTGGATCTCTCCACGGGCGAACTCGTGGTGGGCCGCGTCGGCGAGGCCGATCTCGCAGGCGAGATTTCCCGGCTTGAGCCGCGCGAAATGCTGGTGCCCGATGCCCTTCTGGAGGAGAAAAGCCTCGGAATTCTCTGGCATAATCCCGGTTTTGCCATCACCCGGCAGGCCCGCGACGGGTTTGATCCCGCATCCGCTGAACGCCGCCTGCTCGATTATTTCGGCGTCGCGACGCTCGATGCCTTCGGCGGTTTCTCGCGGCCGGAGGTGGCAGCGCTCGGCGCGCTCATCGCCTATCTCGATCGCACGCAACTGGGCCAGCGCGCGCCGCTTATGGCCCCGCGCCGGCGGGCTTCCGCCGAGACCATGGCGATTGATGCGGCGACGCGCCTCAATCTTGAACTCACGCGCACCCTATCCGGCGAGCGTGCGGGCAGCCTGCTCGCGACCATCGATCGCACCGTGACGGCTGCCGGCGGGCGGCTTCTCGCGCAATGGCTGGGTGCGCCGCTGCTCTCCCGCGCGGTGATCGAGGCGCGGCAGGAGGCGACCGGATTCCTGATCGAAAATTCCGATCGGCGACGGGCTTTGCGCGCGTCTCTCGGCGAGGCCCCGGACCTCCTGCGTTCGCTCACGCGCCTCGCGCTGGATCGTGCTGGTCCGCGCGACCTTCAGGCGATTGCCCGCGCCATTCTCGCGGCGGAAGAACTGGCGCGCACGCTGCCCGTCGACGCTCCAGCGCTCATCGCTGATGCCCGTGATGCGCTCTCCCGTGCGCCGTCGGCGCTTGGGCGTCGCGTCATGGTCGGGCTCGCGGAAGATGTGCCGCTGATGCGCCGCGATGGCGGGTTCATTCGGGGCGGCTTTGATCCCGAACTCGATGAATGCCTCGCGCTGAAGACCGATAGTCGGGTTGTGATTGCCGGGCTTGAGGCTCGCTACCGCGATGAGGTCGATGCGCGCACGCTCCGCATCAAGCACAACAACCAGCTCGGCTATTTCATCGAGGTGCCGCAGCAGGTTGGCGAGCGTCTGCTCCAGCCTCCGCATCAGGGCCAGTTCGTGCATCGCCAGACCATGGCGGGCGCGATGCGCTTCACCACCACCGAACTCGGAGGGCTGGAGCGGAAAATCCTCGAAGCCTCGGATCGCGCGCTGAAATGCGAATTGCGCCATTTCGAGGCTTTCGCGGCCGCGCTGCTCGCCGAGGAAAAGCCGCTTCGCCGCGTGGCGGAGGCGCTCGCACAGCTTGATTGCCTCGCGAGCCTCGCAGAGCTTGCGGATCGCGAAAACTACACCCGGCCCGTCATCACGGAAGGGCTTGATTTCGAGATTGCCGGCGGCCGCCACCCGGTGGTGGAAGCCGCGTTGCGCAAGGCGGGCGAGAGCTTCATCGCGAACCCTTGCGACCTTTCCGGCAGCGAGAAGGGCGGGCGCATCCTGCTCGTCACCGGCGCGAACATGGCCGGTAAATCGACCTATCTCCGTCAGAACGCGCTGATCGCCATCCTCGCGCAGATCGGCAGCTTCGTGCCGGCGGAAAGCGCGAGAATTGGCCTTGTGGACCGGCTGTTCTCGCGTGTCGGCGCGGCGGATGACCTTGCGCGCGGCCGCTCGACCTTCATGGTCGAGATGGTGGAAACCGCGGCGATCCTCAACCAGTCCGGCCCGCGCGCTCTGGTGATCCTCGACGAGATTGGGCGCGGCACCGCGACCTATGATGGCCTCTCCATCGCCTGGGCGGCCATTGAGCACCTGCACGAGCAGAACCGCTGTCGCGCGCTGTTCGCCACGCATTTTCATGAACTCACGGCGCTGGGGAGCCGCCTGCCGCGCCTGCAGCCGGTGACCATGAAAGTCACCACCTACAAGGGCGATGTGATCTTCCTGCACGAGGTGGTGTCTGGCTCGGCGGATCGCTCCTACGGCATTCAGGTCGCAAAGCTCGCGGGGCTTCCGGCGCAGGTGGTGGCGCGCGCAGGCAGCATTCTCGCAGAACTCGAAAAGGCGGATCGCGCGCATCCGCGCCTCGCGAGCATGGATGATCTGCCGCTCTTCCGCGTGGCGGAAAGCGCATCCCCTCCGGCCCAGGCCGGTCCTGATCCGGTGCAGGAGGCGCTTGTCGCGCTCGACCCCGACGAAATGAGCCCGCGTGAGGCACATGAGGCGCTCTATCGCCTGAAGGCGCTGCTCAGGGGGAAGTGACGCTCAGGCCTCGCGGCTGCGCATCAGCAGCAGTGCGCCATTCCAGATGAGCGTGATCACCAGCCCCACACCCAGCGCCCAGAAGCGCCCGAGCGGTTCGGCCAGCGCCGAGGTGGCCGCCAGAGCGAAGGCGAAGCCGACCATGCCGGGCAATCCGCTCAGGATCATCGTCGCGGTCGCAGGCCCGCCGATGCGCGGGTGCAGGATGACAATGAGGCTCGAAAGCACCACGGGGAAGACCGCGAGCGAGCCGGAACCGTAAGGGCCGAGAATGTCGCTCAGCAGGGTGATCGCCGCGACGAGACTGGCCACGGCCAGCGCGCGCAAGGGCAAGGCGAACCACGGCCTTGGCGGCACAACACCAGCCGACGCCGTGAGATAGCGCCGCGTGAGGAACATCAGCGAGACATAGGCGAAGACATTTGCCACCAGCGCCGTGGCCAAGGTCCAGGGCAGCGATTTCAGAAGCCACCCGGCCACGAGCCAGAGCAGGAAGGCACTCAGAAGAGCGGGCAGCACCGAAAATCGCTGCGCCATCCAGCCATAGGCCGAGATGTAGAACGACATGGCAATATTGGTGACGAGGCTGCCGGCCAATGCCGCGCGCATGAAGGCATCATCATGCCCCATCGCGAGGAAAACCAGCGCTGGCCCCGCCGAAACCGGCAGGGTCGCCACCATGGCTGCAAGGAAGGGCTTCGATTTCTCTGCGATGATCGAGACCGCCACGACGATGCTCGCGGCAATCCCCATTTTCGTGAAGAGAAGCAGAAGCGAGGCTTCTGCGGGCATCAGCCGCGCTCGACCGTGACGCTCGATGTGGCCGGGTTGCGCAGGGTCTGGAACACGACGCAATAGCGCTCGGTGAGCTTGATCAGCTGCGCGATCTGCTCCTCGCTGGCATCAGTGTCGATCTTGAAGACCAGGCGGATCGCCTTGAAGCCCACAGGCGCTTCCTTGTCGACGCCGAGCGTGCCGCGGAAGTCGAGGTCGCCCTCGGCAATCACATGGCCCGCGCGCAGCGGAATGTTGAGCGCGGTGGAAACGGCCTTCAGCGTCACGCCTGCGCAAGCGACCAACGCTTCCAGCAGCATGTCGCCCGAGCAGAGTTCAGCTCCCGAACCGCCGGTGAGCGGGTGGAGGCCGGCTTCCGCGATGGCACGGCCGGTTTCGACCTTACAGGCGATTTTCGCTTCATCGATGGCGCCCTTGGCACGCAGGGTCAGCACGGCAGCGTTCTGATCCTCGCGATATTTCGCCTTCAGCGGCGCCTGCAACGCGCGCAGGGCATCGGCGTCGATCACGGTCTCGGACATGGTGAACCTCGTTCAGCCGGCTTACCACCAGAAGGCGGCGGTTTCGGTTTTGCCGGGCGCGGCGCTGGATTGGCCTTCCGTGAGCGATCCGTCAAGCGCATCGAGCACGCGACGGCTGACGGCATGGAATTCATCCGAGCGGCGGTTGCGCGGTCGCGGGAGATCCACCCCGATTTCCGTGAAGATGCGCCCCGGTTTCGGCTGCATCACGACGATGCGATCCGCGAGGGTCACGGCTTCGTCCACGTCATGCGTGACGATCAGCAGGCTCACGCGGTCCGTCTCCCACAAGGCCAGCAGATGCTCGTGCAAAGAGGCGCGCGTGAAGGCATCGAGCGCCGAGAAGGGTTCGTCGAGCAGCAGCACCTTGGGCTGGGTCACGAGGGCGCGGGCAATCGCCACGCGCTGCGCCTGCCCGCCGGAAAGTTCGCGCGGCCAGCGCGTCTCGTAGCCCGCGAGGCCGATGCGCAGCAGCGCGCGGCTCACCCGGGCCTCGCGCTCCTCGCGCGCAAGATGTGCGATGCCGAAGGCGATGTTATCCGCCACGCTGAGCCAGGGCAGCAGGCGCGGCTCCTGGAAGATGATGCCAACATCAGCGGACGGCTCGTGCAGATCCGCGCCATCGAGTTCGATGGAGCCGGTGGAGGGGGCATCGAGCCCTGCAACGAGGCGGAGCAATGTGGTCTTGCCGCAGCCCGAGCCGCCGACCATCGCCACCACCTCGCCTTGCGCGAGTTCGAGCACGATATTGCGCAAGGCTTCCTGCCCGCCGGGAAAGATGCGCGACACGGAATCAAGCTTCAGCATCAGGCTTTCTCCGCAGTCGAGAGGTCGTCGCGCCAGCGCAAGTATGGGCGCGTCGCGGCGGCGAGCAAGGCATCCGTGAGGAAACCGAGGAACGCGAAGGAGAGGATCGCCGAGACGATGAGATCGGAGCGCCCCACCTGCTGACCATCGACCAGCAGAAAGCCGAGGCCTTCGCTGGCACCCATAATTTCCGCCGCGACCACGAACATCCAGCCGAGGCCGAGGCCCGCGCGCAGCGAGGTCACCAGCGCTGGCAATGTCGCGGGCAGCAGGATGCGGCGGCCCGTCTCCAGCTTCGAGAGGCGGAAGACGCGGCCCACCTCGATCACCTTGCGGTCAATCGAGAGCACGGCGCCGAGCACGCCGAGATAAACCGGGAAGAAAACGCCGACGGCAATCAGCGTGATCTTCGAGGTCTCGAAAATGCCGAACCACAGGATGAACAACGGCACCCAGGCGATGGAGGGCACAGCGCGCAGGGCCTGGATGGTGGGGTCGATCAGACGGCGGATCATCGGAACCGCGCCGGAGAGCGTGCCCAGCACGATGCCCGCGCCAGCGCCGAACACGAAGCCGATGGCCACACGCCAGCCTGTCGCCAGTGCGTGGCGGAACCATTCGCCGGATGCGAACAATTCGCCGAGCGTCCCGGCGATTTTCGAGGGCGGCGGCGTGAAACGACCTTCTAGCCAGCCGGCGCGGACGCCCCATTCGAGGCCGATGGCGAGAATGACCGGCAGGATCAGCCCGATCCAGCCTTTCCATGCAAAAGCGCGCCGGGGGGAGCCCGACGCGGTTTCAGCGCGCGCATGCGTAAGCGTGGTGTCGCTCACGGGATGGGTGTCTCCTCGTCAGGATGCGAGATGCGACGTGAATTTGGGCTCGATGAGGGACGCGACAACCCCCTTCACATCGACATCGGGCTTGATCACGCCGGCTTCCTGCAGGGCAACGCCGGCGGCGATTATGGTTTCGGCCTGCACCTTTCCGATCGCGCTGGTCGACAGATCCGTGCGGGTCAGCTGGCGGGCAATCACCGGCTCGGGCAGGCGCGCCGCCGCCACGAGCGCGGCCTGCACCGGCTTGATGTCGGCGAGGGCGGCCTTGCGGGCGGTTTCATACACGTTGATGACGCGCCGCACGATTTCCGGGTTCTTCTCGGCGAAGGCGGTGGGCGTGTTCAGAATGCCCCAGGTGTTGTGCTCGGGCTTGCGGTGGAAGAGCGTCGCGCCATCCTCAAGTTCGGCGGCAGCCATCAGCGGGTCGAGGCCGGCCCAGGCATCTACATCACCGCGGGCGAGCGCGGTGCGGCCATCGGCATGCTGCAGCAGCACGAGGCGTGCATCGCGCTCCTTCAGGCCGGCTTCCGCCAGCGCACGGATGAGGAAGATGTGCGGATCGGTGCCGCGCGTCACGGCAATCGACTTACCCTTGAGGTCCGCCACCTTCGCGACGCCCTTGCCGGGCTTCGTGACAAGCGCCGTCCATTCCGGGCGGGAATAGACCGAGATCGACTGGATGGGGTTGCCGTTGATCTTGCCGAGCAGCGCAGCGGCACCAGCGGTAGAGCCGAAATCGATCGAGCCGGCATTGAGAAATTCCAGCGCCTTGTTCGAGCCGGCGGACTGCACCCAGCGGATGGCGATGCCGTCCTTCTCGAATTCCTTCTCCAGCAGCTTCTGGTCGCGCAGGATGAGGCTGAGGGGATTGTAGGTCGCCCAGTCGATGCGGATTTCCTTCAGCGCCTGCGCGCGCAGAACGGAAGGGGCGGCCAGCGCGCCACCGAGAACGACACCAAGGGCCTGACGGCGGGAAAGCGAGAAGGTCATCGAGGGCTCCAGCGGAACTGCATTGAAGAACGAAACGTTCCTTTTGTCGAACAATTCGATATACCGAACGCTGCTTTCTCGCAAGCAGAATGTCCTTCTCTTGTTCGTGTCTGGGTAGTGCAGATTTGTCGAGAGCACTGGAGCACCGTAGAAAAATCTTGCCTCAAGCCTCAAAATGTCCCTGCGACCGAAGTCGCGCTTGCCTAGTTTAGAATCATTCGAAACAATACTGGCCTGTTCCGAAGCATGAATGAGGGTCCGCGATGGGCTTCCTGTCGGTCTTTTCCACGCGCAAGCGCGTTGCCGATCTCACCGAGCGTGAGGTGCTGGCTCTGGCCATCGCCAATGAGGAAGAGGACAGCCGCATCTACCAGAGCTTCGCGGAGGCCTGTGCCTCTGAATTCCCCGCTTCCGCCCAGCTTTTCGAGGGCATGGCGGAGGAGGAGCGCGGGCATCGCGCGATGCTGTTCGACCTCTATCGTCAGCGTTTCGGCGAGCATCTCCCGCCCATCCGCCGCGAGGATGTGAGCGACTTCCTCACGCGCCGCCCGATGTGGTGGACCAAGAGCCTGAAGCCCGAGCAGATGCGCACGGAAGCCGCGCTGATGGAGATTCAGGCTGCGAATTTCTACGATCGCGCCGCCGCGCAAGCACTGGATACCCGCCTGCGCGAAATGTTCCTGCAACTCGCCGAAATCGAGCGCGGCCACGAGAAGAAGGCCGAAAGGCTCGAAGGCGAATTGCTCACTGATGAGGCTGTAGCGGGTGAAAAGGCCGCGAGCCACCGCCGTTTCGTGCTCACTTATGTGCAGCCCGGCCTCGCAGGGTTGATTGACGGCTCCGTCTCCACGCTGGCCCCGCTCTTTGCCGCCGCGTTCGCTACAAAGAACAACTGGGAGACGTTCCTCGTGGGCCTCGCCGCTTCCATCGGTGCGGGCATCTCCATGGGCATCACCGAGGCGATGAGTGATGACGGCAAGATTTCGGGTCGTGGCTCGCCCTGGCTGCGCGGCATCGCCTGCGGGGTGATGACCACCGTCGGCGGCCTTGGCCATACCTTGCCCTATCTCGTGCCAAATTCCGTGCCCAACGCCTTCTGGATCGCGACCTGGCTCGCTGCGGCGATTGTCGCGGTGGAACTCGTGGCCATTGCCTTGATCCGTACGAAATACATGGAAACGCCGTTCATGCGCTCGATCATGCAGGTGATTGTTGGGGGCGCGCTGGTGCTGGCCGTGGGGATCCTGATCGGCTCGACCTGATGGCATGTTGATCCGGGTTGCCAATTTGTTCCCAGTCGCTACGGTAATTGCGGGTTGGGGATCGGGAACATGGTGTCACGCGTCGCGACCGTCGCCTTCGAGGGCATCGAAGCGCGGCCGGTCGATGTGCAGGTGCAGGTGGCGAGCGGTGCCGTGGCCTTCGTGCTCGTCGGCCTCGCGGACAAGGCCGTGGCGGAATCGCGCGAGCGGGTGCGCGCGGCACTCACGGCTTCCGGCCTCGCGCTGCCGGCGAAGCGCATCGTGGTGAACCTCGCCCCGGCTGATCTGCCGAAAGAGGGCAGCCATTATGATCTCCCCATCGCGCTCGGCGTGATGGCGGCGATCGGTGCGATCCCCTCGGATGCGCTGGAGGGTTATTGCGTTCTGGGCGAACTCGCGCTTGATGGCTCGCTCTCGCCGGTCGCGGGTGTGCTGCCGGCGGCAATCTCGGCGCAGGCGCGCAGCCTCGGGCTCATCTGCCCCAAGGCCTCGGGGCCGGAGGCGGCTTGGGCAGGCGAGGCCATTGATATTCTCGCTCCGCAGAACCTCATCCAGCTTGCGAACCACTTCAAGGGCACGCAGGTCTTGCGGCAACCCGAAGCGGCGATCCGCGCGGCTGACGGCATGCTGCCCGATCTCGGTGACATCAAGGGGCAGGAAAGCGCCAAGCGTGCGCTGGAAATCGCGGCAGCTGGCGGGCATCACCTGCTGATGGCCGGGCCGCCGGGCGCGGGCAAATCCATGCTCGCCGCGCGCCTCCCCTCCATCCTGCCGCCGCTGGAGCCGCGCGAATTGCTGGAAGTCTCCATGGTGCATTCCATCGCGGGCCTTCTGGGCGATGGCGCGCTGACAGATCGCCGCCCCTTCCGCGCGCCGCACCATTCCGCGAGCATGGCCGCCCTCACCGGCGGCGGTTTGCAGGCGAAGCCGGGCGAGGTGAGCCTCGCCCATCGCGGTGTGCTGTTTCTGGATGAGTTGCCGGAATTCTCAGCTCAGGCGCTCGATTCCCTGCGCCAGCCCATCGAAACCGGCGAGGTGGTGGTGAGCCGCGCCAACCACCGCGCGACCTATCCCGCGCGCTTTCAGCTTGTGGCAGCGATGAACCCCTGCCGCTGCGGTCGCGCGCTGGAAGCGGGCTATGCCTGCAAGCGCGCGCCGAACGACAAATGCATGGCGCAATATGTCGGGCGCCTCTCCGGACCGCTGATCGACCGGTTCGACCTGCTGATCGAGGTTTCGGCAGTCGATCTAAACGATCTGTTGCTCCCGCCACCCAAGGAGCGCTCGGTCGATGTGGCAAAACGCGTCGCGCGGGCGAGGCAGATCCAGCAGGCGCGTTTCGAGGCGCTGGGCGTGCCGGAGATCCGCACCAATGCGACCGCGCCCGCAGCCCTCATCGAGGAGATCGCCCGGCCTGATGCCGAGGGCGCAGCCTTGTTGCGGCAGGCCGCGGAGAAGCTGAAACTCTCCGCGCGCGCTTTCCATCGCGTCCTGAAAGTCGCACGCACGCTCGCTGATCTTGAGGGCGACGATACTGTTTCGCGCCGCCATCTGGCTGAAGCCGTGGCGATGCGCGCCCGCGCGCTCGAAGCGGTGTAGGGGCAGAGTCAACGGAAGCTTCCCTTAAGCAGAAGCTGTGATTCCCGAATCCGCCCAAGGCGTTGTTCACCACCGCGCGTCATGCTGGCGCTCACGAAAACAGACGAAACAGTCTGGTGGGCGTCATGTTCGGGTTGCAATCAGCGGGGCTCGCCTGGGCCTTCGCTTCAACATTGGGTGCTGTTGCGCTTGTCGCGCTGGGGCTTTGCCTGTGGCTGATCCTGGATCAGCGGCGGCAGCGCGCCCAGTTCCTGGCGCTGGAAGGCGAACGCGCGAAGCTAGCGGATCGCCTCGAGCGCATCGGCCGGGCACAGGCCGAGCTGGAAGCCGCGAGCGAATCTAAATCCCGCTTTCTTGCCACGGTCAGCCATGAAATTCGGACCCCGCTGAATGGCGTGCTCGGCATGGCCGACCTCATGCTCGATACCCGCCTGGACCCCGAACAGGCGAATTATGCCCGCGCGATCAAGACCTCGGGCGAAGCGCTGCTGACGCTCATCGAAGAAATTCTCGATTTCTCCCGCATCGAGGCAGGCAAGCTCGATATCACCGAGGAAGAGGTGGAGATCGCGCCACTTCTCGAAGGTGTCATCGAGTTGCTGGCGCCGCGCGCGCAAGGCAAGGGTCTGGAGATCGCAGCGCATCTCGCCAGCGATGTTCCGGCCATGATCCGCGCCGATGGCAGCCGCCTGCGCCAGATCGTGACCAATCTCGCCGGAAATGCCGTGAAATTCACCGAAAAGGGCGGCGTTGGCCTTACCTTGGCCCGCCACGGCAACCACGGCCTTGCGATCCGCATCGAGGATACTGGCCACGGCATTCCCGCCAATCGCCAGGAGGCGATTTTCGCCGAATTCGAACAGGCCGATCGCGAAACTGCCGCGCGCCATGGTGGCACCGGGCTCGGCCTTGCGATTTCGCGCCGCCTCGCGCGGCTTATGGGTGGAGATATCACGCTGGAAAGCGCGGAGGGGCAGGGCTCGGCTTTCACCCTGCTGCTTCCGTTGGAAGGCGTGGGCGGTGCCGACCGTGCAGAGCCGGAACTGGCGCGCGAACTCGCTGGGCGCAAGGTGCTGGTGGTCAGCGCCGGCGCGTTCGAGGGGCGTTTCATCGCCCGCCATCTCGCCGAGGTCGAAGCCGAGACGCGGCTCGCCTCATCCCGCGAGGAAGCGCTGGCCCTGCTCAACCATTTCCGGCCGGATCTGATGATGGTCGATGCCGCCATCGGCCCGGATGATGCCCGCGCGCTAGTCGCCGCGGGCATGGAGGCCGGGTGCCGGCGCCATCTCGTGCTGCTCTCGCCCTTCGAGCGCCGCGCCTTCGGAGCACCGCAGGCCGCGGGGTTCGATCGCTATCTCGTGAAGCCCGTGCGGCGTCGCTCGCTCATGGCCCAACTCACGGATTGGGATTCGGCGCAGGCTGGCCGCGCCATCTCCGCCGAAAGCGAGACGCTGCTCGCCGAACCGCTCGCGGGTCGCCGCGTGCTGATCGCGGAGGATAACGACATCAACGCCCTGCTTGCGGGGCGGCTGGTGGAACGCCTCGGCGGCAAGCCCATGCGAGCCTCCACGGGCCGCGAAGCGCTGGATTTGCTCAAGGCGAGCATCGCGCCGGGTGGAACGGCCTTCGATTGCGTGCTCTTCGATGTGCGCATGCCCGAACTCGACGGCCTCTCGGCCATCGCGCAATGGCGTGCGGAGGAAAAGCGCCTGAAGCGCGTGCCGGTGCCCGCACTGGCACTCACTGCCAATGCCTTCAAGGAGGATCGCGAGGCCTGCCTTGCCGCCGGCTTTGATGCCTTCCTCGCCAAGCCGCTCGATCGCGAACCGTTTCTTGCGGCACTGGATCGGCTGTTGAAGGTGCGCCGCGCAGTGGCCTGAAACCTCGGATTGGTCATGACTTTGTCACGAATTGCGGGCATTGGCTGTGCGCAACCGGCCCGTGTTTCCCGTCGGAAACAGGCCGGCAGGAGAGCCTGCCATGCTTCGCCCGCGCTCCGGCGCGTCTGCCGAATCCGACTCTTCAACCCGCGGCTGGTTTACGCTGGCCCCCGGACCGCTTCTTTCCCTGACCCGCCTGAACCCCACCGATCGCGTGGTGCGTGACACTGGCGGCCTGCCGGATGTGCTGGGCCGCATCGGCGAACTCGAAGTGCGCCTCGCGCGCACCACGAAGGATATCCGCCGCTGCCAGCGCCTGCGCTTCAAGGTGTTCTACGACGAGATGGGTGCCAAAGCCGATGCCCGCGGCTTCCTCTCGCGGCGGGATATCGACCCCTATGACCGGCTTTGCGACCACATCATGGTCATCGACCGCAAGGGTAAGGTCAACCGCTTCGGGCAGGTGAAGCCCCGGGTGATCGGAACCTATCGCCTGCTGCGATCCGATGTGGCCGCTGCCGCCGGCGTCGATTTCTATACGGCGGGCGAATATGATCTCACGCGCTTTCTCGAAGGCAATCGCGGCCTTCGGCTGCTGGAGCTTGGCCGTTCCTGCGTGCTCGAACCCTATCGCAACAAGCGCACGGTGGAGCTGCTCTGGCATGGCGTGTGGAGCTACGTGCTGCACCATCGCATCGATGTGATGTTCGGCTGCGCGAGCTTCGAGGGCGTCGAGCCGGAAAGGCTCGCCCTGCCGCTCTCGTTTCTGGAGCATCACGCGGCGGGAAATCGCAACGCGCGCGTCAAGGCGCTGCCGGGCCTGCATGTGCGGATGGATCGCGTCGCGCGCGAGACGGTGGATCTCAAGGCCGCGATGAAAGCCTTGCCGCCGCTCATCAAGGGTTACCTCCGCCTCGGCGCGACCTTCGGCGATGGCGCGGTGATCGACCACCAGTTCGGCACCACGGATGTGTTCGTGACCCTGCGCGTGGCCGATATCGACCCGCGCTATATCGAGCATTACGGCGCGGATGCGAGCCGTTACGCGGCCTGAAGGTTCAAATCACAGGCAGGCCTGCAGCCCTTCTCGATAGGTGGGGCAGCGGAAGCGATATCGAAGTGCCGAGCGGATCAGCCCGTTCGCGACGCGCTTGTTCTCGCCATAGAAGCTGCGGCCCATTTCCGAGAGCTGCGCGTCCTCGAACGGAATATCCGGTGGCACGGGCATGCCCAGAAGGGTGGCGGCAAATTCCACCACATCCTGCGGCGGCGCGGGTTCGAGATCGGTGAGGTTGAAGATGCCGAGCCCTCCTTCATGGCGGCTCGCGGCCACCAGCGCGCCGGCAATATCCGCGACATGGATGCGGTTGAACACCTGCCCCGGCTTGATGATGCGCCGCGCGGTTCCTGCCCGCAGGTTATCGATAGCCGATCGCCCCGGCCCATAGATGCCGGAGAGGCGGAAAATCCCGAGATCGCAGCGCTTTTCCCGCGCGAAAGCCTGCCATCCCTGCTCGGCCTCCACGCGCTGTCGCGAGCGGAGGGAGACGGGCTTTAGGGGGCTTTCCTCATCGACCCACTGCCCCTCATGGTCGCCATAGACGCCGACGGTGGAGAGATAAATCAGACGCTTCAGCGCCGGAGATGCCGCGAAGGAAGCGCGCAACACGCGCAAGGCGGGATCGCCCCGATCGCCGGGCGGAGCGGAAACGAGAATATGCGTGGCGCGGGCTATCGCAGCTTCCAGATCCGGGGTCGCGTTTTCGCCATCGAAGGGCAGGGCGTCCCAGCCCTCGGCACGCAAACGCGCGACCTTCTCGGGCGAGCGCGCCGTGACGGTGATGGAGGAGAACAATTCGCGCGCTTCCAGCGCAAATGCCGAGGCGGAATAGCCGAAACCGAGGATGAGGAGGTTCATGCAGGTTTCCTGTCTTGCGGGGCATTTTCGGCAAGCACCAATTCCGAGAGAGCGAGTTGCCATTCCTCGCGCACGGAATCATCGGTTTCGGGGGGCTGATGGCGATGCGCCAGTGCGGTGAAATCCGCCGCCGGCAGCAATCGCGAGAGCGCCCACACCGCCGCACCGCGCACAAGCGGATTGGCATCAGCAAGGTGCGGTTCGGCGGTAGCGGCGAGCGCAGGATTGCCGCTGTTCCCGATGCCGATCAACACATTGCGCAAGAAGCGGTCTCGACCCGTTCGCTTGATCGGCGTGCCCGAGAAAAGCGCGCGGAAGGCGGCGTCATCTAGCCTGGCATATTCCGCCAGCGGACGGTGCAGCAGGTCATCGCGCGTTGCGAGCTTCACGTCCTGCGCACCCTTCGCGAACTTGTTCCACGGGCAAACGGCGATGCAATCATCGCAGCCGAAGATGCGATTGCCGATTTTCTCACGAAATTCCCGCGCGATCGGCCCTTTGTGCTCGATGGTGAGATAGGCGATGCAGCGCCGCGCATCGAGCTGGTAGGGCGCGGGGAAAGCATCCGTCGGGCAGATAGTGAGGCAGCGATTGCAGGTGCCGCAATGGTCGCTTTCCGGTGCATCCGGTTCAAGCGGCAGCGTCGTGTAGATCGCGCCGAGGAAAAGCCAGTTGCCGAACGCGCGGCTCACCAGCACCGTATGCTTGCCCTGCCAGCCGAGCCCGGCTTCCGCCGCGAGCGGCTTTTCGAGAACGGGGGCGGTATCCACGAAGACCTTCACTTCCGCGCCGGTTTTCGCCACGAAATCCACCGCGAAGGCTTTCAGGCGTCCCTTGATGACATCGTGATAATCCCGCCGCACGGCATAGGCCGAGAGGGCACCGGCCTCCCGGTTTTCCAGCAATGCGAGCGGGTTGAATTCCGGCGCGTGGTTCACGCCGAGCATGATCACGCTCTGCGCCTCGGGCCAGAGGCCGGCGGGGCTCGCCCGCTTTTCGGGCTCGCGCGCCATCCAGTCCATCTCGCCCTGCGCCCCGAGCGAGAGCCAGTGCCGCAGACGCGCCTCACGCTCGGGCGGAGCTTGGGCGGGCGAGATGCCGAACGTTGAGAACCCGTGCTTTTCAACCAGCTTTGGCAGCCAGGCCTTCGCCTCGGCAGGGCTCAGAAATCGAGATCCGTGTAATGCGGGGCGGCCAGAATGTTCTTCAGCCGGTCGGCCAGAAGCGCGCGGAAGGTCGGCCGCGATTTGATGCGGGCGTACCAGCTCTTCGCGGCTTCGCTTGTCTCCCAAGGCACGTCCCCGAAATAATCCACCACCGAGAAATGCGCAGCCGCGGCGAGATCGGCATAGGTCAGCTTGTCGCCCGCGAGCCAGTTCCGCCGCGCCACGAGATGCGCCACGTAATTCAGGTGATAGCGGATATTCGCGGAAGCCGCACGAATGGCGTTGGTGTTGGGTGCATCACCCGGAAACGCCTCGGGGAAAAGGCGCTTATAGGCCTTTTCGTTCAGCACCAGTTCGCTCACCTCGTGGAAGAACTTCACGTTGAACCAGTGCAGGAGCCGCCGCACTTCTACCCGCTCGCCCGGATTTTCCGGCAGCAGGCGGCGATCGCCAAGCACGAGCCCACGCGTCTCATCGAGATATTCCGCGAGTATATCCGGCCCGGCCGCCACCTGCCCGTCATGCTCCACGAGCACGGGCAGCATGCCGGCCGGGTTCATGGCGAGAAAATCGCGCTCGCGGGAGAAGGGACTCGTTTCCGCCATCTCGGCTTCCATCTGCAATTCGCCCATGACAAGGCGGATGAAGCGCGAATGCGGGCACAGGGCGAAGTGATGAAAGACGGGCATGGGTCCCGGAAGGTTGTGGCGGCAAGGCGCATGGAACAGAAGCGCCGCAGCATGGCTCGGATTTTCGCCCTTAACGTGGCGAGAACCGGAGCGTGGCTATAAAGGAGGCGAGTTCCCTACTCAACCCCGGCCGATTCGTGGGCGTATCCGGCCTCTCGCATGGTTTCCCGAACATGAATACTGCGCTGGCGCTGAAGGCCGCCCTTCTGGGCTTCATCGAGGGGCTCACCGAATTCCTGCCCGTTTCCTCCACCGGGCACCTCATCCTGTTCGGGCATTACCTGAATTTCGAATCGCCCGGCCACAGCTTCGAGGTTCTGATCCAGCTCGGCGCGATTCTCGCGATCCTCTCGGTCTATTTCGGCCGGCTCTGGGGCCTTGCGAAGGGGGTCTTCAAGGATCCGCAGGCGCGCCTGTTCGTGCTCGGCGTGCTGATCGCCTTCCTGCCAGCGGCGCTGATTGGCGCAGTGATGCACTCGACTATCAAGAGCGTGCTGTTCAACCCGTTCGTCGTATGCATCAGCCTCATTGCTGGCGGCCTTGTGCTCCTCGTGGTGGATGAAACCCGTTTCGAGGTGAAGCACGAGGATATCTCGACCTTCACCCCCGCGATGTGCCTCAAGATAGGCCTTTTCCAGTGCCTTGCGATGATCCCCGGCGTGTCGCGCTCGGGCGCGACGATCGTCGGTGCGATGCTGTTTGGAGCGTCGAAGCGCGCTGCGGCGGAATTCTCGTTCTTCCTCGCCATGCCCACCATGGCGGGCGCCTTCACCTATGATCTTTACAAGAACCACAAGCTCCTGAGCTTTCAGGATGTAACGGCCATCGGCATCGGCTTCGTCGTGGCCTTCATCACGGGACTGATCGTGGTGCGCGGCTTGCTGAATTTCGTCACGCGGCACGGCTTTACGCCCTTCGCCTGGTGGCGGATTGTCGTGGGCTGCTTCGGTCTCGCCGCGTATTTCGTTTACGGCTGAGCCTTCGCTTTCACCTTCGGCGGGGTGGATTTCGGTTCGAATTGGCAGAGATCGGTCAGCGGGCAGCGCCAGCATTCCGGGCGCTGCGCCTTGCAGGTGTAGCGCCCGTGCAGGATGAGCCAGTGATGCGCATGCATCCGGTAGGGTTCCGGCACGAGTTTTTCGAGACCGGCTTCCACCTGATCCGGGTTCTTGCCCGGCGCGAGCGGCAGGCGGTTCGATACGCGAAACACATGCGTATCGACCGCGAAGGTCGCTTCCCCGAATGCCATGTTCATCACGACATTCGCGGTCTTCCGGCCCACGCCCGGCAGGGTGACGAGATCATCGCGATTGGCAGGAACCGCGCCACCAAAGCGCTCGATCAGCGCCTGTGAGAGCAGGATGACATTCTTCGCCTTGTTGCGGAAAAGGCCAATGGTCTTGATGTAGTCCCGCACGGTGTCTTCGCCGAGCGCAAGCATCTTCTCGGGCGTATCGGCGATGGCGAAGAGGGGGCGCGTCGCCTTGTTCACGCCCGCATCGGTGGCCTGTGCCGATAGCACGACGGCGACGAGCAAGGTGTAGGCGTTCACATGCTCCAGCTCGCCCTTCGGCTCCGGCTCGATGGCGTGCAACCTGCGGAAGATTTCCGCGACTTCCGCGCTCGCGCGCATTTTCGGCTTGCGACCTTTCGCGCCTGCTTTCGCCATGCCCAACCCCTTCCGCTTGCCCCGGCCCGCGCTATTGTTGACCATGAGCCTGCTCTCTTGAAATCGCGCGAGATGATCGAAGACAACCCGAAAACGAGGGATGAGCACCGGGAATCCCCGGTCTTCGATGCGGTCATTACGCCGCATCGCTCACTGTCGCCGCGCGGGCTGTTCTGGCTGATGGCTTTCCTGCTCCTCATCACCACGGCGATGTCCGTGCCCTTCTACCTGCTCGGCGCGTGGCCGGTGGTGGGCTTTCTTGGGCTCGATATCCTGCTGATTTACATCGCGTTTCGCTATCATAATGCCACTGCGCGCGCCTATGAGCGGGTGGTGGTGTCTCGCATCGAATTGCTGCTGCGCTCCGTCAGCTGGCGCGGCGTGGTGCGCGAGAAGCGCTTCAATCCCGCCTGGACGCGCATCGAGCGCGACGAGCACCCGGAATTTGGCACGGAGAAAATCGAGATTGTGCAGGGGCGGGATCGCGTGGAAGTGGCTGCTGCGCTCGGACGCGAGGAACGCGGCGCATTCGCCGATGCCTTCCAGAAGGCCTTGGCCACCGCAAAGCGCGGCTGAACTTCCACGAAATCGGGTGGTTTCCCCGGCGATGCGGGCCTAATCTTGGTGCAACATCTGGGAGTGCCCATGCTTGATCGTTTCGCCTCAACCCCTCTCGCCGCTCACGGCGCGGATTACGCGCTGGTGCGCAAGGCGATTCGCTTCATCTCAGAGGAAAGCCGTGTGCAGCCGGGCATCGAGGACATCGCCGATGCCGTGAGCCTTACGCCCGCAGAACTCACGGCACTCTTCCGGCGTTGGGCGGGGCTCACGCCCAAGGCCTTCCTGCAGGCGGTGACGCTCGACCATGCGCGGCGTCTGCTGGATGAGGGTCTACCGCTGCTCGATGCGGCTTTGGAAGCAGGGCTCTCTGGCCCCTCGCGCCTGCATGACCTTTTCGTCACGCACGAGGCGATCTCGCCCGGCGAATACAAGAGTGGCGGTGAGGGGCTTCTCATCCGCTATGGTTTTCACGCCTCGCCTTTCGGGTTGGCTTTGGTGATGGCGACCGAGCGCGGGCTCTGCGGCCTCGCCTTCGCCGATGAGGGCGCGCCGGATCTTTCCGGTCTCGACCTTGCCGCGCCACAGGCCGCGAAATCGCTGGCGCCGGAAATCGGCCGCATGGCCGCTTTCAACGACATGCAATCGCGCTGGCCCAAGGCGCGTTTTGTGGAGGATTCCGCCTTCACTTTTCCGTTGGCCGAGCGCGCCTTCCGGTCGGATTTGTGGTCGCCGGGCCAGCCTTTGAAGGTGTTTCTCATCGGCACGGATTTCGAGGTGCGTGTGTGGGAAACCCTGCTCGACATCCCCATGGGTCGCGCGACGACCTATGGCACCATTGCCAGCAAGCTCGAAAAACCGGGCGCGGCCCGCGCGGTGGGCGCGGCGGTGGGGCGAAACCCCGTCTCCTTCGTGGTGCCCTGCCATCGTGTGGTGGGAAAATCCGGCGCGCTCACCGGCTATCACTGGGGCCTCACGCGCAAGCGCGCCATGCTTGGCTGGGAAGCTGGGCGAACGGCGGATTGAAAGCGGTTTCGGCCTGCAAACTCACCGGAATCATGCCATAGCTGAGGCATGATTTCCGATATTCTCGCCATGGCCGGCTGGATCGGCCTCGTCGCTTTCGCGGTTTCCGGCGCGCTGGTCGCCTCGCGCAAGCAGATGGACATCATCGCCTTCGTGTTTTTCGGCACAGTAACGGCGATTGGTGGCGGCACCATGCGCGATCTCGTGCTCGGCCAGCCCGTATTCTGGGTGAAGGACACCACAGCACTGATTGTCGCGGCGATTGCCTCGGCGCTCACCTTTTTCGTGGCGCATCTCCCGGAATCACGCCTGCGCGTGCTGCTCTGGCTTGATGCCCTTGGCATGGCCGTGTTCTGCGTCGTGGGCGCTGCGGCGGGGCTCGATCACGGCGCCGTGGTGGCCGTCACCTGCGGGGTGATGACCGCCGTGGTCGGGGGCTTCATCCGCGACATGATGGGCGCCGAGGAGGCCGCGATCATGCGCGGCGAGATCTATGCCTCCGCAGCCTTTCTCGGCGCTCTGGTCTTCGTGCTGCTGAATGGTGTGGTCGCGCGGGATATCGCGGTCGTTGCAGGCACCGTGGCGGCCTTCGCGCTGCGCGGTGCAGCGCTCGCGTTCGGCTGGCGATTACCGGTCTACAAGGCCAAGCGCGGGCGCAGCCGGGAAGAAATCGGATTGTGACATTTCAGCACCTCACGCTCTTGTGAGCGCGAAGCCGCCTTCCTATATCGCGGACAACGGTTTCTGAACGCCCTGAGGCGTCGGATTTCCTTGAATTGTTAACCAGGTTTCGGCCTAAAGGGGCCGTCATCACTCCCTCCCCGGTTGCTTCGGGACCAGAGGAGGGTGCTCGCCGGACAAGAGGAGCAGAACTATGGGTAAAGTTATCGGCATCGACCTCGGCACCACCAATTCCTGCGTGGCCGTGATGGAGGGTTCCACCCCCAAGGTCATCGAGAATTCGGAAGGCGCGCGCACCACGCCGTCCATCGTCGCGTTTACGCCGGATGGTGAGCGCCTCGTGGGCCAGCCGGCGAAGCGCCAGGCAGTCACCAACCCAGAAAAGACCTTCTTCGCGATCAAGCGCCTCATCGGCCGCACCTATGCCGATCCGCTGACCCAGAAGGACAAGGGCCTCGTCCCCTATTCCATCGTGAAGGCCGATAACGGCGACGCCTGGGTGGAAGCGGACAGCAAGAAATATTCGCCCTCGCAGGTTTCCGCCTTCACCCTGATGAAGATGAAGGAAACCGCCGAGAGCTATCTTGGCCAGCCGGTCACGCAGGCGGTCATCACGGTTCCCGCCTATTTCAACGATGCCCAGCGTCAGGCGACGAAAGACGCCGGCAAGATCGCTGGTCTTGAGGTACTGCGCATCATCAACGAGCCGACCGCGGCTGCTCTGGCCTACGGCCTCGACAAGAAGACCACCGGCACGATCGCCGTCTATGACCTTGGCGGCGGCACCTTCGACATCTCGATCCTCGAGATCGGTGATGGCGTGTTCGAGGTGAAGTCCACCAACGGCGACACTTTCCTCGGTGGTGAAGACTTCGACATGCGCCTCGTCGAATATTTGGCTGATGAGTTCAAGAAGGAGCAGGGCATTGACCTGAAGAAGGACAAGCTCGCCCTCCAGCGCCTGAAGGAAGCGGCCGAAAAGGCGAAGATCGAGCTTTCGAGCGCGCTCCAGACCGAAATCAACCTGCCCTACATCACGGCGGACGCGACCGGCCCGAAGCATCTCGCGCTGAAGCTTTCCCGCGCGAAGTTCGAGAGCCTCGTCGATGATTTCGTGCAGCGCACCATCGAGCCCTGCAAGAAGGCGTTGAAGGATGCGGGCATCCAGGCGGGCCAGATCGACGAGGTCGTGCTCGTCGGCGGCATGACGCGCATGCCGAAGATCCAGGAAGTGGTGAAGTCCTTCTTCGGCAAGGAGCCGCACAAGGGCGTGAACCCGGATGAGGTTGTCGCCATCGGTGCCGCCATTCAGGCCGGCGTGCTGCAGGGCGACGTGAAAGACGTGCTCCTCCTCGATGTGACCCCGCTTTCGCTGGGCATCGAGACGCTCGGCGGCGTGTTCACGCGCCTCATCGATCGCAACACCACGATCCCCACCAAGAAGAGCCAGGTTTTCTCGACCGCTGAAGATGGTCAGACGGCCGTGACCATTCAGGTCTATCAGGGTGAGCGTGAAATGGCGGCGGACAACAAGCTGCTCGGCCGCTTCAATCTGGAAGGCCTGCCCGCTGCCCCGCGCGGCGTGCCGCAGATCGAGGTGACCTTCGACATCGACGCCAACGGCATCGTGAATGTCTCGGCGAAGGACAAGGCGACCGGCAAGGAACAGGCCATCCGCATTCAGGCCTCGGGCGGCCTCTCGGATGCCGATATCGACAAGATGGTGAAGGAAGCCGAGGCCAATGCCGCCGAGGACAAGAAGCGCCGCGAACTGGTGGAAGCCAAGAACCAGGGCGAGAGCCTGATTCACTCCACCGAGAAATCCCTGAAGGAGCATGGCGACAAGCTGCCCGAGGCGGACAAGACCGGCGCAGAAGCGGCCATCCAGTCCCTGCGCGATGCGCTGGCCGGCGAGGATGCCGAGATGATCGGCGAGCGCACGCAGGCCCTCATGCAGGCGGCCATGAAGATCGGCGAGACGATCTACAAGGCCGAGCAGGAGAATGCGGCCAAGGCCGATGCCGAGAAGGATGGCGTGAAGACGGATGACGTCATCGACGCCGAATTCAAGGACGTCTCCAAGGACGACAAGAAGAAGTCGTAAGTTCGAGGAGCGCGTTCTTGAGCCGCTTTTCACCTGATCAATTGGGCCGCGCGCGCGATGTGCGCGGCCTTTCTCTGCCGGTTGCCGGAGCCTGAGGCATGTCCAAGCGTGACTATTACGAGGTTCTGGGCGTTGCGAAGAACGCGGATGAGGCCGCGCTGAAAAGCGCCTTCCGCAAGCTCGCGATGCAATATCACCCGGACAAGAATCCGGGCGATGCGGAAGCCGAGAAGAAGTTCAAGGAAATCAACGAGGCCTATCAGGTCCTCTCCGATGGCCAGAAGCGTGCGGCCTATGACCGCTTCGGTCATGCCGCTTTCGAAAATGGCGGTGGCGGCGGTGGCCCCGGTGGTTTCGGGCCGGATTTCGCCTCGTCCATGTCGGATATCTTCGAGGATATCTTCGGCGATGTCTTCGGTGGCGGCCGACGCGGTGGCGGTGGCCAGCGTGGCCGCGAGCGCGGGGCAGACCTGCGCTACAACCTCGAGATCAGCCTCGAGGAAGCCTATTCCGGCAAGGACATGACCATCAAGGTCCCGACGGCCATCCTCTGCGAGGCTTGCTCGGGTTCCGGTGCGAAGCCGGGCTCCAAGCCCAAGCCCTGCGGCACCTGCGGCGGCCTTGGCCGCGTGCGTGCCATGCAGGGTTTCTTCACGATCGAGCGCACCTGCCCCACCTGCCAGGGCCGCGGCGAGGTGATCGATGACCCGTGCCGGGTCTGCTCGGGCGGCGGTCGCGTCACGCGCGATATCACGCTCTCGGTCGAAATTCCGGCCGGCGTAGAAGATGGCACGCGCATGCGGCTCGCCGGCAAGGGCGAGGCGGGTGCGCGCGGCGCGCCTCCGGGTGATCTCTACATCTTCCTGTCGGTGAAACCGCATGGCTTCTTCAGCCGCGACGGAGCGGATCTGTTCTGCCGCGTGCCGATTTCCATGGTGGCTGCCGCGCTAGGGACCGAGATCAAGGTGCCGACGCTTGATGGCCGCGAAGCGGTGATCAAGGTTCCCGAGGGCACCCAATCCGGCAAGCAGTTCCGCCAACGCGCGAAGGGCATGCCGGTCCTGCGCTCGAAGGAAGTGGGCGACCTCTATGTGCAGGTTCTGGTGGAGACGCCGCAGAACCTCACCCGGCGCCAGCGTGAATTGCTGCAGGAATTCGAGAAAGATTCCTCTCACGCGACCTCGCCGGAATCCGCCGGATTCTTCAGCCGCGTGAAGGACTTCTTCGGCGGCGCCTCCTGAGGCGCCGCGCCTTTCCCGCGTGCAAGTCGGGAATGCGTCCTTGCCTCGCGGTGGTCGCGGGTCTATGTCGTCCCATGCCAGAAGCGCAACCGGGAGCGTGACTGTTGGCCGGACTTCGCAAAGAAAAGCCCTTCGAGGACCTGCGTCGCACCAGCCAGAAGCTGGTCGCGCGCATCAAGGCAGAAGTGAAAAGCAAGGCGGAGGCGAAGGCCCTCCGCGAGCGCGGGGCCATCGGCCCGTCCAAGCCTGATCCCATTCAGGAATTGCAGATCAAGGGCAAGAAGCTCGTCGCCAAGATCCAAGCCGAAGTGAAACAGGCGAAGATCGACGACGATGCCCGCTTCCTGAAGAACTGGTTCGACAAGCCGCTGGTCACGGGGGCCGTGTCGCCCTCATCGAAGGCGCTGGCGCGCAAGATGGCGAGCTATGTCGACCCCGAGAGCATGGGCCCGGTGATCGAGCTTGGTCCGGGAACGGGGCCGGTGACCGACGCTTTGCTCGCGCGCGGGATTGCCGAGGAACGCCTCGTGCTCGTGGAATACAACCCGGAATTCTGCAAGCTTTTGGCCAAGCGCTACCCAAAGGCCACCATCGTGCAGGGTGATGCCTATGCGCTGGAGGCCACGGTTGCCCCGCATCTGAAGAAGCCCGCGGCGGCGGTGGTCTCCTCGCTGCCGCTCTTCACCAAGCCCGAGAAGCTGCGCCTTGCGCTGCTGAACCGCGCCTTCGCGCTGATGACGCCCGGCGCGCCCTTCATCCAGTTCACCTATGCCACCGTCTCGCCCGTGCCGCGCAAGGGAGCGGATTTCGAGGCGCATGTGAGCCCGCGCGTTTGGAAAAACCTGCCGCCGGCTTGCGTGTGGGTGTATCGCCGCCTGCAGGCCTGAAATTCAGACCTGCACCAAAGGCGCACGGATATTGCTTTTTTCCGTGAGCCAACGCGGCGCTTCCAGCCCCTTTGAGGCTAGAAACTCCGGGTTGAACAGCCGCGAGGCATAGCGCGTGCCGTAATCGCAGAGGATGGTCACGATCGTGTGGCCCGGGCCCATCTCTTTCGCGAGGCGGACGGCCCCGGCGACATTCACGCCCGTGGAAGCGCCCATCACGAGGCCCTCTTCTTCCACCAGCTGGAACACAACGCGCATTGCCTCGTCATCGGGGATCCGGAAGGCGATATCCGGTTTGAAGCCTTCCAGGTTCTTCGTAATGCGACCCTGCCCGATGCCTTCCGAGATGGAAGACCCCTCGGCCTTGAGTTCGCCGGTGGTGTAATAGCTGTAGAGCGCCGCACCATAGGGGTCGGCGATGCCGATCTTAACCGCCGGGTTTTTCTCGCGCAGGCCCATCGCGGTGCCGACCAGTGTGCCGCCCGAACCCACGGCGCAGATGAAGCCGTCGATTTTGCCGCCGGTCGCGGCCCATATTTCCGGCGCTGTCGTCTCGATATGCGCCTGCCTGTTGGCCACGTTGTCGAACTGGTTGGCCCAGAAGGCGCCATTCGGATCGGTCTTCGCGAGTTCCTCCGCGAGGCGGCCCGAGACGCGCACGAAATTGTTGGGGTTGGAATAGGGCGCGGCGGGCACCTCGATCAGCGTCGCCCCGGCGGAACGGAGTGCGAGTTTCT
Organism: Beijerinckiaceae bacterium; assembly: GCA_025458025.1. Taxonomy (GTDB): domain Bacteria; phylum Pseudomonadota; class Alphaproteobacteria; order Rhizobiales; family Beijerinckiaceae; genus Rhabdaerophilum. The sequence continues at coordinate 24,399 of JALOTF010000017.1, forward strand.
TCTCGTCGCTCTGCGTCTCGGGAATGACGATGACGCTCTTCAGGCCCAGCGTCTTGCCTACCAGCGTAAGGCCGATGCCGGTATTCCCCGCCGTGCCTTCGACGATGGTGCCGCCACGCTTCACGAGGCCCTTGGCCATGGCATCGCGGATGATGAAGAGCGCCGCGCGATCCTTCACGGATTGGCCGGGATTGAGAAATTCCGCCTTGCCGAGAATGGTGCAGCCGGTTTCCTCCGAGGCGCGCTTCAGCTTGATGAGAGGCGTGTTGCCAATGGCCGGAACCAGTCCGTCGTGAATCATATTTCCCTCGAGGCGGAAGAATTTCGCATTTGCAGCAAGGCCCTTTTCCTCTAACTGCCGGAGGGACTTTCAACAAGCGGAAGGGATGATCATGACGCGTATTCTGGTGTTCTCGGGGGCGACGCGCCCGGCATCCCTCAACCGGCGTCTCGCAGCCATCGCTACGCGCGATTTGCGGGCCATGGGAGCAACCGTGACCGAGATTTCGCTGCTCGATTTTCCACTGCCCTTCGTGGATGAGGATGGCCGCCCGAACCCGCCGCAGGAAGCCCATGCCTTCAACGCGGCCCTGCAGGGGCATGACGGCATTTTCATCGCCACGCCCGAATACAATTCCGGCTATCCGCCCATTCTCAAGAATGCGCTCGATTGGGCCAGCATGTGCAATGGGGGCAAGCCCGGCCTCGGCGGCAAGGTGGTGGCGCTCGGTGCGGCCTCGCCCAGCCCGCGCGGTGGCTATCGCGTGCTGACGCAACTGCGCTCTACGCTGGAACTTGGCTTCGGCGCGCTGGTCATCCCCGAGATGGCCCCGGTGCCCTTCGCGAACAAGGCGTTGGCCGAGGACGGCACGATTGCCGACGAGGCCTCCGCGAAGATGCTCGCGGCATGCCTCCAGCGGCTCGTCGCGGAAGTGAAACTGCGCCAGAAGGATTGACCCATGGATCTCCGCGACCGCGTGATCGTCGCGCTCGATGTGCCGGATGTCGCCGCGGCGAAGGCTGTGGTGGAGACGCTCGGCGATCGCGCGACCTTCTACAAGGTGGGGTATGAGCTGGCTTTCGTCGGCGGCCTTGGCTTCGCGCAGGATCTCGCGAAAAGCGGCAAGAAGGTCTTTCTCGATCTGAAGCTGCACGACATCCCCAACACCATCGAGAAGGGCGTGAGCCAGATCGCCCGCATGGGTATGACCTTCCTGACCGTGCATGCCTACCCGCAGACCTTGGCCGCTGCTGCCAAGGGTGCGGCGGGTTCACCCCTCGGCATTCTCGGCGTTTCGGTGATGACCTCGATGGATGACGGAGACCTTGCCCGCGCAGGCTATGGCATGGGCGTGCAGGATCTCATCGCCCGGCGTGCCAAGCAGATCTACGAAGCCGGCTGCGCGGGCATTATCTGTTCGGCCACGGACATTGCCACCGTGCGCGGCGCGGCGGGTGATGGCCTCAAGGTCATTACGCCCGGCATCCGCCCCGCGGGCAGTGCCATCGGCGACCAGAAGCGCGTGATGACGCCGGGCGAAGCCATGCGCGCTGGCATCGACCACATGGTGATCGGCCGGCCCATCACGGGCGTGGCTGATCCCGCCGCGGCCATGCAGGCCATTCTCAATGAAATCCAGTCCGCTTCCTGAAGGAGTTCTCCGATGCCCAAGGGTTATCTGATCGGTCGCGTCTCGGTGCATGATCCCGAGGCCTACAAGGCCTATGCCGCGAAAGCCTCGGCGGCCATCACGCAATACGGCGGCAAGATCCTCGCGCGCGGTGGAAAGGCCGAGATTGTCGAGGGCGAGGGCCGCACGCGTAACGTGGTCATCGAGTTCGAGAGCTTCGAACAGGCGAAGACCTATTTCTTCTCGCCCGAATATATGGAAGCGCGGCGCATCCGCTGGCCCGTGAGTGTCGGTGATTTCGTGATCGTGGAGGGTGTGTGATGGCCAAGGCTTACTGGGTTGCCCGCGTCGATGTCTCCAACGAGGAGGCCTACGCGCGCTATCGCGAGCTGAACGCCATCGCTTTCGAGAAGTACGGCGCACAGTTCCTCGTGCGTGGCCCCGCCGGCAAGGTGGCGAAGGGGACCCCGCGCAAGCACAATGTGGTGCTGGAATTTGCGGACTACGACACCGCGCTTGCCTGCTACGAGAGCCCGGAATATCAGGCCGCGAAGGTCTATCTCGATCAGGTCGGCGAGATCGATCTCGTCATCGTTCCCGGCTACGCGCCCTGAGGCATCACCATGGCTCAAAACCCTCCCGCGCCTTCGCATGAGCCCATGCGCCTCGTGGTGGTTGGCGCGGCCGGCCGCATGGGCAAGAGCCTCATCAAGGCCATCCATGATACCCCCGGCGTGGTGCTGCACGCGGCGATCGAGCGAGAAGGTTCGCCCTTGCTGGGGCAGGATTCGGGCGTGGTCGCCGGCCTCCTGCCCAATGGCGTGCCGATCACCGAGGATGCGCTGACCGCCTTTGTGAAGGCGGCAGGGGTGCTGGATTTCACCACCCCTGCCGCCACCGTGCATTTCGCGGGCCTCGCGGCGCAGGCGCGGCTGGTGCATGTGGTGGGCACCACGGGATTGGCGGAAGCGGATTTCGTGAAGCTGAAGGCGGCCGCGCGCCATTCGGTCCTCATCCAGTCCGGCAATTTCAGCCTCGGCGTGAACATGCTCGCGGCCCTCGTGAAGCAGGCCGCGAAGGCGCTGCAAACCGGCTGGGATATCGAGATCATCGAAATGCATCACCGCATGAAGGTGGATGCGCCTTCGGGCACCGCACTCCTGCTCGGTGAGGCGGCCGCGAAGGGGCGGGGTGTCTCGCTCGCAAATTCAAGCGTGCGGGCACGGGATGGCCATACCGGCGCGCGTGTAGATGGCACGATCGGCTTTCAGGCTCTGCGCGGCGGCACGGTGGTGGGCGACCATACGGTGATCCTCGCCGGCAATGGCGAGCGCATCGAATTGCGCCATATCGCCGAGGATCGCGGGCTCTTCGCGCAAGGCGCGGTGAAGGCCGCGCTCTGGGGCTGGGCGCATGGGCGCTCCGGCTTCTATTCCATGAATGATGTTCTTGGCATCGAGGCCTGACATGAACCCCATCGTCCGCGACTATCTGATCTATGCGACGGCGGTGCTGGTTGGCTTCGGCTGCTATCTCGCGCTGGATCGCTTCTTCGGCATCGATTTCGCTTTCGCAATTCTTGGCGGTTTTGTTGGCATTCACATCGCGTTGCTGGCCATCCGCCGCCTCTTTCCTCCCAAATAAGCCGCACAAGGATAGCCGATCATGGATCGCCTGCTCGTGCTCTGCCGCCATGGCCAGAGCGACTGGAACCTCAAGAACCTCTTCACCGGCTGGAAAGACCCCGACCTGACCGAGAAAGGTGTGGGCGAGGCCAAGGCCGCGGGACAGCGCCTGAAGGCCAAGGGCGTGGGCTTCGATATCGCGTTCACATCCGATCTCACCCGCGCGCAGCATACCTGCCGCCTCGTGCTCGCCGAACTCGGCCAGCCTGGTCTCGAGACTATCCGCGATCTCGCGCTGAACGAGCGCGATTACGGCGAGCTCTCCGGCCTCAACAAGGATGATGCGCGCGCGAAATGGGGCGAGGAGCAGGTGCTCATCTGGCGCCGCTCCTATGATGTGCCCCCGCCGGGCGGCGAGAGCCTGAAGGATACCGCCGCGCGCGTGCTGCCCTATTACATCCACCGCATCCTGCCGCAGGTCATGGCCGGCAAGCGTACGCTGGTTGCCGCGCATGGCAATTCCCTGCGTGCGCTCATCATGGCGATGGAGGGCCTGACGCCCGATCAGATCCTCGCGCGCGAACTCGATACGGGCGTGCCGCTGGTCTATCGCCTCAACGCCGATACGACGATTGCCAGCCTAGATGTGCTGAAGGGCTGAGCGCATCAGCGACAGCCGGATAGGCAAAAGGCGGGCTTTCGGCCCGCCTTTCTCGTTTCGAGCGATGCTGGCTTACGCCCGTTTGTCGAATTTCGGCCGGGCCGGCTCCTGCCCGCCACTGGCGCGAGGCGCTTCGCCCTGCGTGGCACCGGCTGCTTTCTCGGCGTCCGTCTCGGTCGCCGGGCGGGCCGGGCCGCCCTTGGAGACGCCGACCATGGCGGGGCGCAACACGCGCTCGCCGATCATGTAGCCGACCTGCACCACCTGCATCACCGTGCCGTTGGGCACGGATTCATCCGGGATCTCGAACATCGCCTGATCGCGATGCGGATCGAAGCGCTCTCCCACCGGCTCGCGGCGCTTCACGCCATGCTTTTCCAGCGCCTTGAGCAATTCACGCTCGGTCAGCGCCACGCCATCAAGCAGCGGCTGAACCGCCTTGGCGATGGCCTCGTGCTCGGCATTGCCTTCCTCATGCTTTGGCGCGCTCTCGATGGCGCGACGGAGATTGTCGGCGCTGCCGATCATGTCGGAGGCAAATTTGGTGATCGAGAAGGCGCGCGTATCCTGGATTTCCCGCTCGGTGCGCCGGCGCAGGTTTTCCATCTCGGCCAAAGCGCGCAGGAGGCGATCCTTCAGATCGGAGTTTTCGCGCTCGAGCGCGGCAAGGCGCTCGCTTTCCGCCTTGGCCGCTTCGGGCGCGGGCGTGGCGTCACGGTTTTCCTCAGCACTCATCGTGTCATCCGTCCCTGGAAAGTTTCAATCGCGATGCACGCGATATCGAGGTTCGAAGCCCCAAAATCAAGCCGCATCCGCGCCGGATTTCGCAGCTGTGCCCACATGACCGGGCCGCGCGAGCACCGCGAGCAGCTCTTTCTTCAATCGCGCCTGCCTTGGCGGCTGGATCAGCTTCCCGCCCGTGAGGTCGGTGACGTAGAACACGTCCACCGCCTTCTCGCCATAGGTGACAATGCGCGCGGAATTGATGTTGAGGTTCTGCTTGCCGATTTCGGTCGTCAGCGCGTAGAGCAGGCCCGGCCGGTCGAGGCCGGTCACCTCCACCACGGTGGATTTCGCGGAAAGCTCGTTGTCGATCACCACTTCTGGCGCCACCGTGAAGGCCTCCGAAACCGGTGCCTGCGCCGAGCGCGAGGCCACGATTTCCGGCAGCTTCACCTCGCCCTTGAGGGTCGCGATGATGTGGCGGGCCACGCGATCCGCGCGGCGCATCTCGTCGGCATCCTGCGTGAATGCGCGCGAGATGGTGATGGTATCGAGCGCGAAACCGTCATTCGTGGTGAAGATCTGCGCTTCCACGATATTGGCACCCGCCGCCGCGCAGGCGCCGGTGACGATGGAGAGCAGGCGGGGATGGTCGATGGCGAGCACCACGAGCTCGGTCACGCCCCGGAAGCCATCGGTTGTGAAATCGACCTGGAAATGGTCGCCAGATTTCATGCCCTTTTCCACAAGCCGCGCATGGCGGATCTGGTTCTGGAGATCGACCTTGATCCAGTAGGCGGGGTTGTGGCGGCGCGCATAGGCCTTGAACTGCGCTTCCGACCAATCCGGCAGGCCCTTGCCCAGTTCGGCGATGGCCGCCTCGATGCGTGCCGAACGTTCCACGCCGCCGAGATCGCCGGTGATCACCATCTCCGTCTCGCGGTAGAGCGCCCGCAGGAGCTGGCCCTTCCAGCCATTCCAGACACCGGGCCCCACGCCGCGAATGTCGCAGACCGTAAGGATCAGCAGCAGGCGCAGGCGCTCCAGCGTCTGCACCGTGCCGATAAAGCTCTGGATGGTGCGGGTATCGGAAATATCGCGGCTCTGCGCGGTCTGGGACATCACGAGATGGTTCTCGACGAGCCAGGCCACGAGTTCGGTTTCCTGCGCGGAGAGTCCGAGGCGCGGGCAGAGCGAGCGGGCAATGCGCGCACCCACGAATTCATGCGCCTCGCGCCGGCCCTTGCCGATATCGTGCAGGAACAGCGCGACATAAAGCGCGCGGCGATGCGTGATGTTCGGCATCAGGTTGTGCGAGAGCGGGTGATCCTCGCCGAGTTCGCCGGAATCGAGCTTCGCCAGCAGGCCGATGCAGCGGAGCGTATGCTCATCCACCGTGTAATGGTGATACATCGAGAACTGCATCATCGCACTGATGCGCTGGAATTCCGGGATGAAGCGGCCGAGCACGCCCGTCTCATGCATCAGCCGCAACACGGCCTCCGGGTTGTTGCGCGAGGTCAGGATTTCCAGAAAGAGACGGTTTGCTTCCGGGCTGGAGCGGACGCTCTCGGTGATCAGCCTGAGGTTCAGCGTCACCGCGCGCGAGGTCGCGGGGTGCAGGGTCAGCCGGTGCTGGTCGGCCAGCCAGAACAATCGGATAAGGTTCACCGGGTCCTGCGCGAAGATATCCGGCGCATCGATCGCGAGGCGATTGTTCTCCACGCGGAAACCCGCCGCGCCGGCCAGCGCCCGCGAGCGCCGGCGGAAGCGTCCCATGAAGCGATCGAGCATCGCGCGCGGCTTTTTCTCGCGCAGTTCGAGATCGGCGCAGAGGATGGCGGAGAGATCGCCCACTTCCTTCGCGACCAGAAAGTAATGCTTCATGAAGCGCTCGACCGCGCTGAGGGTGTCGCGGCCATGGTAGCCCATGCGTTGGGCCACAAGGCGCTGCATGTCGAAGGTCAGGCGCTCCTCCGGGCGTTTCGCCACGAAATGCATGTGGCAGCGGACGCGCCAGAGAAATTCCTCGCAGCGCTCGAAGAGGCGCATTTCGCGCCGCGTGAACACGCCGGCTTCCACGAGGCCTTCCAGGGTTTTCACGCGGTAGACGAACTTCGCGATCCAGAAGAGGGTTTGCAGATCACGCTGGCCGCCCTTGCCCTCTTTCACGTTCGGCTCAACGAGGTAGCGCGAAAGGCCGACGCGGGCGATGCGCTCGTCACGCTCGGCGAGCTTGGCATGGGCGAATTCCGCTGCACGCCCCGCCACGACCTCCTTGTCGAAGCGCGTCTCGAACTCACGGAAAATGCGATCCTCGCCCGCAATGCGGCGCGATTCCAGCAGCGCCGTGCGGATCGTGAGATCCTCGCGCCCCGTGCGGATGCATTCATCGATTGTGCGGGTGGAATGCCCCACCTTCAGCCCAAGATCCCAAAGCACGTAGAGCATCGCCTCGGCGACGCTTTCGGCCCAGGAGGTCGAGACCGGCAGCAGGAACAGGATGTCCGTATCCGATCCCGGCGCGAGCGTGCCACGCCCGTAGCCGCCCACGGCCACCACCGCGATATGCTCGCCGGACGACGGGTTCGCATTCGGGTAGAGCCGTGTGGTCACGAAATCATAGAGCGACGCGATCACCCGGTCCTGCGCCACGCAGAGGGCGGTGGCGCAGGCGCGTCCGCCTGTTGCTGTCAGCAGCAATTCGGCGCGCTGGCGGGCATCTCCCAGGTAGTTCCGGGCTTCGGCGAGAAAGGCCAGACGCGCGCTGTCACTATCCGGCGCGGCGTTCACGCGATCCAGCGGGAAGGGAGGAATCGCGATCTCGGGCATGGGCTCAGCTCCGGCCCCGGCGATGCTCGATCGCATCCCAGATATCGACCGCGAGATCTGGCCCGCCGAGGCGCTTGATGCCCCGCAGGCCGGTCGGCGATGTCACGTTGATTTCGGTGAGGTTGCCGTCGATCACGTCGATGCCCACGAAAATCAGCCCGCGCTCCTTCAGTACAGGGCCAATTCGCGCGCAGATTTCCTGCTCGCGCGGGGTGAGATCGGTGGCCTGCCCCGCGCCGCCGCGCACGAGATTGGCGCGAATGTCGCCCGCTGCCGGCACACGGTTGAGCGCGCCCTTCGCCACGCCATCCACCAGGATGATGCGCTTGTCGCCGGCTTTCACGGCGGGCAGGAATTTCTGGATCATCCATGGCTCGCGGCTCAGACCCTTGAAGAGGTCGAAGAAGCCGTTGAAGTTCTCGTCCTCGCGACCGACCTTGAACACGCCCGCGCCGCCATTGCCGTAGAGCGGCTTCATCACGAGGTCGCCATGCTCAACGCGGAAGGCCTCGATTTCCTGCCGGTCACGGCTCACGAGAGTGGGCGGCATGAGATCGGGGAATTCGTTGACAAGGATCTTTTCCGGCGCGTTGCGCACGGAGGTGGGGTCATTCACCACCAGGGTCTTCGGGTGGATGCGGTCGAGCAGATGCGTCGCCGTCGTGTAGTTCATGTCGAAGGGTGGGTCCTGCCGCATCAGCACGACATCGAAGGTGCCGAGATCGACCCGCGTTTCTGCGCCGAGATCGGCATGGTTGCCCTTTTCGTCGCGCACCCGCACCGGCCGCACGCGCGCCGTGAGGTGATTGTCCTTCAGCGACATGTGATCCGGGCCGTAGACCACCATCTCATGCCCGCGCGCTTCCGCCTCGAGCATCAGGGCGAAGGTGGAATCGCCGGTGATGTTGATCTTCTCGATGGGGTCCATCTGGACCGCGACGCGCAATGTCATGGGAAGTGCCTTCCGGCCCATCAATCCAGGGCCAATTCGCCGATGCCCTTGATATGGCGAGGAAGCGCGCCCGGCGCAATGAGGATCGCATCGCAGCGGATCGTTTCAGGCAGGGCGGGCATGCGTGCGAGGAAAGCTCGCGCGCCGCGTCCGATCCGCGCGAGCTTCTGCGGGGTGAGGGTGATGAGCGCCTCGTCGAGCGTGGGGCGCGCCTTCACCTCGACGAAGACAAGCGTTCCGCCGCGCTTCGCCACGAGGTCGATTTCCGCCCCGGCCGCGAGGTATCGCCGCGCGAGAATGCGATAGCCCTTGAGGCGCAGCAGGATTTCCGCCCAGAATTCGGCATCTAGCCCAAAAAGATAGGCCGCGCGCCGGTCCATGCGGCTAGTCCTTCTCGGAGAGTCGCAAAGCGCGGGCATAAACCTCGCGGCGCTTCAGCCCCAATTCGCCCGCGACGATCTCCACGGCATCGCGCTGGGAATGCTTTTCGAGCGCCGCTTTGAGCGCTGCGTCAATGCGGTCCTCGCCGGGCGGCCCTTCGGCCTCTGGCGGGCCAATTACCAGCACAATTTCCCCCTTGGGCGGGCCTTCGCTGGCCAAAGCCGCCGCGAGATCGGGCAGGGTGCCCCGCCGCACGGTTTCGAATTTCTTGGTGAGTTCGCGCGCCAAAGCCGCCTCGCGATTGCCGAGCAGGCTCGAGAGATCGGCCATGGTTTCCGCCACGCGATGCGGCGCCTCGAACAGAACAAGCGTGCCGGGGATACCGGATATCTCCTGAATGCGCCGGCGACGCTCCCCCGCCTTCGCTGGCAGGAACCCTTCGAAAAAGAAGCGCTCGGCCGGCAAACCCGCCAGCACAAGTGCTGTCAGCACGGCGGAGGCACCCGGTTCGGTCGTCACCGGCAGACCTTCGGCCAGCGCGGCGCGCGCGAGTCTGTGGCCGGGATCGGAGATCATCGGCGTACCGGCATCGCTCACGAGTGCCAGCGTCTCGCCGGCCTTGAGGCGTGCGAGAAGCCCCGCCTCTTCCCGCGCGGCATTGTGCTCGTGATAGGCGTGGAGATGCGTCGCGATGCCGAAATGCGTGAGCAAAACCTTGGTGACGCGCGTATCCTCTGCGAGGATGAGATCGGCCCGCGCCAGTGTATCCAGCGCCCGGATCGTGATGTCGCGCAGGTTGCCGATGGGGGTTGCGACGAGATGCAGGCCCGGCTCCACCGGCCCGGCTTCGAAGCGTTCGCCGCGAATGAGATAATGCGCCATGGGCCGCCCTTGTTCGCTTCACCCATCGCATGCACGCCTGTGGCGGCCAAGCACCGGATGCAGGTTTTGCGCATTTGTGACTTTGTGGGCCTTGCGCCAGACACAGTTAACGCTTCTTTGTCAGGGTTGAGGAGATAGAGATTGTTTCGAGAGGCTCGTGTGTTGAGCCACCCATGGCAAGAACTTGCTGTGCTCTGGGGCAGGATCGAAGAAGGAGGCGGAAGTATGCAGTGGGATCTTTCCCGGGCAAGCCGGCTCGGCGCCAGCCTGGCTCTCGCCGGATTTCTTGCAGGCTGTGCCGGATCACCGCTTGATTCCTTCGGGCTGTCCTCGGAACGGGAGCAGCCGCAGCAGCAGGCCGCCGCGGGCGATGTGATCGGCAACGGGCCCGTGAAGGTGGCGCTCATCCTTCCTATTTCCTCCGCGAACGGCCAGGCCGCCGCGCAGAGCCTGCGCAATGCCGCCCAGCTCGCCGTCGAGGATTTCTCCGGCGGTGCCGGCGCCACCTCGAACATCCAGATCATCGTGAAGGATGATCGCGGCACGCCGGAAGGTGCGCGCATCGCCGCGCAGGAAGCCGTGCAGGAGGGCGCGGAACTCGTGCTTGGCCCGCTTTTCGCGCCCAATGTTCAGGCCGCAGCGGCTGTTCTGCGCCCGGCTGGCAAGCCGATGATCGCGTTTTCATCGGATTCCGGCGTGGCCCAGCGCGGGGTGTATCTCCTGAGCTTCCTGCCGCAATCCGACGTGCAGCGCGTGGTGGGTTTTGCCCAGTCGCGCGGCAAGAAGGCTTTCGCGGCGCTCATTCCGCAGACGCCCTATGGCAATGTGGTGGAAGCGGAATTCATGTCGCTCGCCAACCAGCAGGGCGGCCGCGTGACACGCGTGGAGCGCTACCAGCCGGGCAACACGGCGTCCCTCAGCCAGGCGACACAGCGCCTGAAGGATGTGATAGGCCAATCCGACACGCTCTTTATCGGGGAGGGGGCGGATGGCGTGGGAGCTGTGATGCAGCAGCTTGCTGCCGCCGGCATCAACAGCCGTTCAGTGCAGTTCATCTCGACCGGGATCTGGAACGACCAGCGCGCGATTGGCCTGCCGGCGCTTGATGGTGCCTGGTTCGCCGCACCGGATAACTCCCGCTTCAACGCGCTGGCCGGCCGTTACCAGCAGCGTTTCGGCTCTGCGCCCACGCGCCTCGCGACGCTCTCCTATGATGCGGTGACACTCGCCAGTGCGCTGACGCAGGCCTATGGCGCGCAGCGCTTTGCCGACACCAACCTAACCAATGCGAACGGCTTCGCCGGGCAGGACGGCGTATTCCGCTTCCGCTCGAACGGCCTCAATGATCGCGGCATCGCGGTCTTCGAAATCCGGGGCGGCAATGCCCGCGCGATTTCAGGCGCACCCGGCAGTTTCGCCGGGAACTGACGATCTCGCAGCTTACGCCGCGAGATCCGCCACGATCGCGTCGAGGACCGGGAAGCCGTGCCGCGTGACGCGCAGGCGGCGGCGATCCGGGCAGAACTCGATCAGGTTTTCCTGCACCAGGGCCTCGATGCGCGCGGCCTCGAAATCGCGCCCGCGCAGCAGGCGGAAGCGATCGGGATCGATGCCTTCGGAGAGGCGCAGGCCCATCAGCAGGAATTCATCGCCCTCGGCCTCATGGTTGAGCGCCTCATCCGAGACGATGCCGTGGCCATCGCGCTCGACATATTCGAGCCAGGCCTCGGGGCTTTTCTCGGTCGCGAAGGCGCGGCGGCCGCGGTTCGTCACCAGCCGCCCATGCGCGCCTGGGCCTACGCCCGCATACTCGCCATAACGCCAGTAAAGCAGGTTATGGCGGCATTCATGGCCAGGCTTCGCGTGGTTCGAAACCTCGTAGGCGGGCATGCCGTATTTCGAGCAGATCTCCTGCGTCGCATCGAAGAGCGCGCGGGCGGTGTCGTCATCCGGCGTCGCCAGCTTGCCGGCAGCATGCAGCGCGTGGAAGGCCGTGCCCTCCTCGATGGTCAGTTGGTAGAGCGAGAGATGCGTTGGCGCATGGGCCAGCGCCTCCACCAGTTCCTCGCGCCACGCTTCCACCGTCTGGCCCGGGCGGGCATAGATCAGGTCGAACGAGTAGCGATCGAAGATCGAGGCAGCGGTGGAAACCGCCACGAGCGCTTCCGCCACATTATGCAGCCGGCCGAGAGCCTTGAGATCCGCGTCGTTCAGCGCCTGCACGCCAAGCGACACGCGGTTGACACCCGCCGCCCGATAGCCCCGGAAGCGCCCGGCTTCCACGCTGGTGGGGTTCGCTTCCAGCGAGATCTCGCAATCCGGCGCGATGGTCCAGTTCTGCCCGATGGCCTCTAGAATGCCGCCGACCGTTTCGGGCTTCATCAGCGAGGGCGTGCCGCCGCCGAAGAAGATGGAGGAGACGGTGCGCCCCGGCGCCATGTCGCGCATATGCTCCAGCTCGCGCCGGAAGGCGGCAACAAAGCGCGCTTCGTCAATGCCCGCACGGCGCACATGCGAATTGAAATCGCAATAGGGGCATTTCGCCTGGCAGAAAGGCCAATGCACATAGATGCCGAAGCCGGCATCGAAGGGCGGGCGGATGATCGCGCTGGTCGCCTGGGAGGATTTCATGCGGAAACCTTGGTGAGCCCGGCTTTTTCGATGAGCCGGATGAACGCCTTGGCGCGATGCGACAGCCCTGTGAGCTTGCCGCCTTCATCGCGAATGCCGTGTTTTTCCTCGCGGGAAAGCTCGGAGAAGGTGCGTCTCTCGCCTTCCGGCACGAAAACCGGATCATAGCCGAAGCCGGCCTCGCCGCGCGGCGGCCAGGTGAGATGTCCGAAGCAGCGCCCCTCGGCGAGAAGCGTTTCGCCATCGGGCCAGGCGACAACCAGCGCCGAGACGAAGCGCGCTGGCGTACCCACCATCTCGACCTCGCGCGCATCGAGTTCGGCCTTCACGCGGCCCATGGCCCGCATCCAGTCACGCGGGTGGCCCGCCCAATCGGCGGTGAAGAGGCCCGGCGCGCCGTCGAGCGCGTCGACCGCGAGGCCGGAATCATCGGCAATGGCAGGCAGGCCCGAAGCCTTTGCAGCGGCATGCGCCTTGATGGCCGCGTTCTCGGCGAACATCATGCCGTCTTCCTTCGGCTCGGGCAGGCCGAGTTCACCCGCCGAGACGATTTCGAGGCCATAGGGGGCAAGCAGATCGCGCATCTCCGCGAGTTTCCCCGCATTATGCGTCGCGATCACCACCCGGCCGGAAAGGGGCCGCTTGCTCATCCGCCGATTGCCGCCTTCTGGAGCGCAACGAGTTCGCCGATGCCCTTCTTGGCGAGGCCGAGGAGGGCCGCGAAATCCGCTTCGGAGAACGGCGTCTGCTCAGCCGTGCCCTGGATTTCCACGATGCCGCCCGCGCCGGTGAGCACGAAATTCGCATCCGTGCCGGCGGCGGAATCCTCGGCGTAATCGAGATCGAGCACCGCGTTGCCGCGATAAATGCCGCAGGAAATCGCGGCGACATGGTCACGCAACGGCATGGTCGACAGCATGTTGCGCGCCATCATCCAGCGGAAGCAATCATGCAGGGCCACCCACGCGCCGGTGACGGACGCCGTGCGCGTGCCGCCATCGGCCTGGATCACGTCGCAATCGAGCACGATCTGCTTTTCGCCAAGCGCTGCCAGATCCACCACCGCCCGCAAGGAACGCCCGATCAGGCGCTGGATTTCCTGCGTGCGGCCCGACGGCTTTCCGGAGGTCACCTCGCGGCGGGTGCGCTCCAGCGTCGCGCGCGGCAGCATCGAATATTCCGCCGTCACCCAGCCCTTGCCGGTGCCACGAAGCCAGGAGGGGCCCTTTTCTTCCAGCGTCGCTGTGCAGAGCACATGCGTGTTGCCGAATTTCACAAGGCATGAGCCCTCGGCATAGCGCGCAACCGCGCGTTCGAGGCTCACGGCCCGCAATTCATCAGCGGCACGTTTGGAGGGGCGCATGGGCGTCTCCGTCACTTTCTGGCATCGAAGTCGGGAAAAGAGGCGGCCTCATACGCCCTTCCGGGCCACACCTCAAGTGTGTTGCAGTGCAGCAGGTGCTGCATCTTTGGAATGGGCGACAAGCGCACTAACATAAAGGAACGAAATGTCGCATTCCGTGATTCCCGATCCAGGAGCCCGATGAGCCGCGATCTGAAATCTTCCCATGCCGCCCAAGGCTACAGCGAACTGGATCTTCGCTCCCGCGATATCTTCCGTCGCATTGTCGAAGGCTATCTCGACAGCGGCGAACCCGTGGGCTCGCGCAACATCTCGAAAGTGCTGCCGGTCTCGCTTTCGGCTGCGACCGTGCGCAATGTGATGCAGGATCTCGAGGATATCGGCCTCATCTATGCGCCGCATGTCAGCGCCGGGCGCCTGCCGACCGAGATGGGTCTGCGGCTTTTCGTCGATTCGATTCTCGAAATCGGCGATGTGAGCGCGGAGGATCGCGGTCGCATCGAGGCGCAGATCGCGGCCGGCGGTTCGGG